>DATKJJ010000408.1:0-2537 GCA_035543695.1 Gemmatimonadales bacterium
CGCGGAGGGGTCGATCGTGGTGGGCCGAGTCAAGGATTCGAAGGACAAGAACTTCGGCTACAACGCCGCGACCGATACCTACGAGGATCTGGTCAAGGCCGGGGTCATCGACCCCACCAAGGTGACTCGCACCGCGTTACAGAACGCGGCCTCGATCGCCGGCCTGCTCCTCACCACCGAGTGCGTGCTGGTGGAGAAGAGGGAAGACAAGCCGTCGCCCGCCATGCCGGGCGGTGGCATGGGCGGGATGTACTAACACCAGCTGAACTAACGGCCCGCGCGATTGGCGGGCCGTAGGTTTATGCCGATCTCAGTAAGGATTCCCTCCATGCGCCCAACCAGAAGCCGATCCCACTTCACCCGCTTCGCCAAGGGCACGGCACGGGTGACGGGTCGGCCCTCCGCTTTCCTTCTCGCGGTCGCGGTGATTCTCACCTGGTTGGTGACCGGTCCGTTATTTCATTTCAGTGATACCTGGCAGCTCGTAATCAATACCGGTACGACGGTCATCACCTTCCTGATGGTATTCCTCATTCAGGCCACTCAGAATCGGGATGCCGAGGCGGTGCAGGTCAAGTTGGACGAGTTGCTGCGGGCTACGGCAGGGGCACACAACGCCTTGCTGGATCTGGAGGAGCTGGAAGAGCATGAGCTCGACCAGATCCTGGACGGCTACTGCCGTCTGGCCGAGAGTGCCCGGGCCAATTTGCGGACCGGAGGGCGCGACACGGACGCGCCGGAAAGGACCTGATGTCGGTTTAGGCCAGCCGCCACTCCGAGAGAGAGGCATGCGCCTGTCCCCGTCCCTGGTCGGGGATGATCGTCAGCTCCAGCGCGGTGACCGCGGGGAGGTCGACGTTGAGGTCCTCCACCTCGGTGGTGGAGCTGGCCGGACTGAAGGTGTATTGCTGACGGACGATGTCACGAGACGAGCGCCCGCCGTCGGGAGACCAGCTGAGGGCAAACTCCTGGGTCCGCTCCGCGCCGGTCTCATCGAAGCGAAGCCGGATCCGCCGCAGCCGCTGCGGCTGGTGGAACAGCAACCGAATGCTCTGGCTCCCCGGCTCGGCCGCCCGCCAACCGGCCTGACCGTTGGGGAGCAGGGCGCCCTCGATCGGTCGCGCCGGGTCCTCCGAGGTCAGCTCGACCTCCGCCATGGCCTCGAGGTCCAACCAGCTCTCCTCGGTCACGCTCCTCTGCTCGCGGGCATCAACCAAACGCTTCTGCATTTCGCATTCTCGGGTTCAAAGATGGTCAGGCGGTCAGGCGGTCATCGAAACGGCCGCCCTTACGGCCTGTTTAGTCCAGGAGTTCGAGCTCATCCAGGAAGCCGGCCACGGTGATCAGCGACGCCAGACTGGGGTCCGCCCGGAAGCTGTAGGCCGCATCGCGGAGGCCAGGCACGACCGGGTCCCCGGTCTGCTTCCGGTAGCGGCGGTAGGAGACTCCCAATTCGCGGAACACCCGTTTGAGCGATTGAGCCTCCCGGGTCTCCTCCATATCCGGTGAGTCCGGATTGGCCGGCCGCGGCTGGCCCCGCCGTACCTTGGGTCTGGTTGCACTGGTGCGCCGGTCGACGTCGCGACGAGCGGCCTTCACCCGGGCGAGCATACGATCCTTCAAGGTCTCAGGCGATGCGGTCATCGGAGGGGCCTCGGTTCACTAGAGTGTGGGCGGCGCGAGATTGCCACAGGCCACGATCATGGCGTCGTTGGCGGCGGAGGCGTGCACGATCACGAAATAGTTCCCGGTGGTCGGGGTGGTGAGCGCCAGATTGGCCAAGGCGTTCGCATGACCATCGCCTCCCACCTTTGCGGCCGGGTAGGCTGCCACCGAGCCGACCACGCCGTCATCCGAGCCGCACTGTCCCCGATGGAGCTGCCAGGGATGGAGACCGCCGGGTGTGGCATTCGCCAGGTTCAGTGACACCGTGGTGTTGCCGCTCTTGCTGGCAGGGGCCATCGAGGCGGAGCCATTGATCTGCACCGCACCGGCGAGCTCGGCCGGCGTCGCCAGCGTGCCATGCCAGCGGGAGTTCAGATTCTCGTCCTTGGCGCTCACCTGGACCGCCTGCTCGTGGTGGAAGGGGTTGCAGGATGCGAGTGACAGGGCAGAGACGGCGAGCAGAAGAAGCCGATGATGGTGCATATGCCTCCAGAAGAGCGGTATGGCGGGAAGCCTGGTACGGCATGGCACAGAGCGAGAAGGCCTGTGCTATTGACCAAGCGGTTAATAAATACTACTCTTTATTGACCAGCAGGTCAATACCACGTCTCCGTGAGGTCCCCATGCCAGGGCAGAGAGAGAGTCAGGCAACCCGTCGGGAGCAGATCCTCGAGGCGGCCTACGAGGTGGCGCTTCGGCGCGGCATCGACGGTCTCACCGTGCGGGCCGTGGCGGCCCGCGCCCAGCTCAGTCACAGCCTGGTGTTGTTCCATTTCAAACGGAAAGACCAGCTGGGACTGGGATTGCTGGACCGGGTGCTGGCCGGGACCCTCTCGCTCACGGTCCCCAATGAGGTTCGTACCATCCGGAAG
>DATKJJ010000409.1:0-3320 GCA_035543695.1 Gemmatimonadales bacterium
GTAGCGACGTATCGCAGAGGGAGGAGGTCGCCGCGGACGATAATAGATAAAGAGGACGAGCCACCTCCGTCTGAGTCTCGACCCCGCCGGGCAGGCTTCTTGCGACCCCGCCACACTGCAGTTAGTTGCCGCACTCCCTAAACAAGACATTGACCGTTTCCAGGTAAGCTGGAGCCTCTGCCGGCTCCTTATCGGATGGTTACGCAGTCTGACAGTCAACCTGCCGAGGCGTGCCGTGAAGCTGGTTGCCGGACATGCTGTTACCGGTGCACTTCTCCAAGCCGCGGAACCGGCGAAAGCCACCGCAGCTCCCGTCCCGAAGAGCCGTCCGTCCGCTCCTGCCTATCGCCGGGTGCTAATTGTCGCACCCCAGCCATTCTACGAGGATCGGGGGACCCCGATTGCGGTTCGCCAGGTGGTGGAGGGGCTCAGCCAGCTGGGATATTCGGTCGATCTCCTCGCTTATCCTGTTGGCAGCGACATTCAAGTACCGGGCGTGCGCCTGATGCGGACGGCAAATCCGCTTCGATTCAAGAGCGTTCCAGTAGGCCTTTCGGTGAAAAAGGTCCTGTTGGATATCCCGCTCACATTGGCGCTTCTGTCTCGCCTTCGCACCGGTGCATACTCTTGCATTCATGCCGTCGAAGAGGCGGCTTTCCCCGCTGTTCTGTTGGGTCGGCACTACAGAGTGCCGGTGATCTACGACATGCAGTCCAGCCTTCCCGAGCAGCTCGCCACACATCCTGGGTTAGGTGCCACACCCGTCCGATACCTCTTGGAGCAGCTGGAATCCTGGCTTCTGCGACGCGCCGACCTGGTGGTCAGCAGCGCCGGTCTGGCGAGCCGGGTACGCGAAGTCGCTCCTCACACTCCGCTGCATGAGTGGCAGTACCCAAGCGTCATGGTTCCAGCCGCACGAGGTGACGCGGAGCGGCTTCGCCGGCGGCTCGGTATTCCAGCGGGCCGGCCGGTTGTGCTCTACGGCGGGACCTTTCAGAGCTATCAGGGACTGGGACAGCTGATCGAGGCCATCCCGGCGGTACGGGCGGTTGTGCCGGACGCCACGTTCGTGCTGGTAGGAGCCGAGAACGGAACTGGTGCGGCGGTTCGAGCCCAAGGAGCCGCACTCCTCCAGTCGGGAGCCTTGCACGTCATCGATCGTCAACCACGGCACGAAATACCCGGCTACCTAGGTCTCGCCGACGTATTGGTCTCGCCCCGCTCATACGGCGGCAACCTTCCACTCAAGGTCTTCGACTACCTGGCGGCTGGCCGCCCCATCGTTGCCACCGATATCCCGACGCATCGTACGGTGCTCAACGAGGACCGGGCGGTGCTCGTTCCCACCCAGAGCAGCGAGCTCGCGCGAGGAATCTTGAGTCTGCTGCTGGACCCGTCGCGCGCCGACCGGTTGGCTCGTGCCGGCCGCCGGTACGCGGAAGAGCACCTCGGGTGGGCGAGATTCGTCAACTCCCTGGGGAACCTGTACGAGGCGGTTCACCAGCATGCGCCCGCGAAATCGGTCTGAGCTGATCGTGCCCAGCGCCAATATCGTCTCCGTGATCATTCCGGCCCGCAATGAAGCCCGCGGCATCCCCGCGGTAATCCAGGCCGTCCAGGCACAGCGTCCCGCCGGCTGGGATCTCGAGATCATCGTAGTCGATGACGGATCGTCCGACGGAACAGCGGAAAGGGCTCGGGCCGCCGGCGCACAAGCCTTGGTACTCGAGTCCGGGAGCGAGGGCGGAAATCCGGCCCGAGCCAGGAATCTCGGAGCTGCCGCAGCCAAGGGCGATCCCATCGTTTTTCTCGACGCCGACTGCATTCCCGAGTCAGGCTGGCTCGCCCGCTTGCTGGTGGCCCACGACGGGGGAGCGGCGGTGGTCGGAGGTGCGTTGGATCTGCCCCAGGGCGTGCCCCTCACGGCCCGCTGCGACTACTACTGCGGATGGTATCACGTCCACTCCAAGCGACCTTCAGGGGCCGTTCCGAACCATCCCCCGGGCAACTTGAGCGTGCGCCGTCAGGTGTTCGCCCGGAGCAGCGGCTTTACCGAGCAACAGCCGGTAGCCTATGCCCATGAGGAGCTGGCCTGGCAGGGAGAAGTGCAGCGATCGGGCGGTGCGATCGTCTTCGAGCCTGCCGCGGTGGTGCGGCACTACAACCGGCCGGGCCTCGCCAACCTGCTCAAACGGAACTACCGCTGGGGCTACAGCGCCATCGAGAGTAAGGCGGCAACCAAGGCGGCCCGAATGGCATGGCTCTATCGCTATCCCGGGCTCCTGGTCGCGGCCAGCATTCCTCTGGCCATCGCCAGCACCGGCTACATCGTCGGCTGCTGGCTGCGCGCCGGTGTCGGGGAGCCACTGCTGATGTTGCCCGCGGTACTTGCCGCCCGGCTGGCCTACTCGATGGGCCTCGCCGCGGGCGGAGTGCGATGGATTCGCTATGGAACGCTCGCCCCTGCCACCAGGGCTCGCTGGGAATGACGTCGCTCACTATCACGGCAGCGATCTGTACTCGGAACCGCCCACTCCAGCTGGCGCGGGCCCTCGACTCGCTGCTGGCTCAGTCGATGGCGCCAGCCGAGATCATGGTTGTGGACAATTCGCCGTCCGATGAGGCGACAGCGATGCTCGTGACCGAGCGCTTTTCCGGAGTCCGCTATCTGCGCGAGCCGGTGCCCGGACTCGACTTTGCCCGTAACCGGGCACTGGGAGAGGCCACCGGCGAGATCGTCGCCTTTCTCGACGATGATGCCGTGGCGGACCGGGACTGGTGCCGGGCACTGGTGCAGGTGTTCGAGTCTGCTCCCGACGTCGCGGTGTGCACCGGAAGGGTCGAGCCGCTGATTCTGGCGAGCCCGGGACAACTTCTGTTCGAGTTGAACGGGGGGTTTTCCCGGGGTAGTCGGCGGATCCGGCTGCCCGACCATGCCGCCGAACCGCTCCATGGGTGGCCGGTGCCGCTTATCGCCTGGGCGATCAGCCTAGGCTGCGGCTGCGCCTACGCGGTCAGGCGCACGGTGGCCCTGCAATTGGGCGGCTTCGACGAGGCGCTCGACCTGGGGGGCGCATTGCCGGGAGGGGGAGACCACGATCTCCTGTGGCGCGCGCTGCAGTCCGGCTGGAGAGTCGAATATGAGCCGGAGGCCGTGGCCTGGCACGAGCACCGTCGCGAGGCCGAGGCCGCCTATGAGCAGATCATCGGGCATCAACGAGCTCTGCTCGCCTTTCTGTGCAAGCAGGTATCGCACTCCTCTCTCCGGGGAGCACTGCCTCTGCTGGCCTATCTGAGCTGGCGACTCCTCAAGCCAGGAG
>DATKJJ010000410.1:0-10498 GCA_035543695.1 Gemmatimonadales bacterium
GACCAACACCGCCGGGACTATGGCCGACACTGTAACGGTAACGATTACCGCCCCGCCGGCTCCACCTCCGCCGCCCCCGGCGCCTCCGGAGCCTGTTCTGGCGAAGGTCATCTTGAAGCCCATCGGTGTGACGCTGGCAACAGGCACCAAGAAGCAGTTTGCCACCTACGGCACCACGACGACCGGTGACAGCGTGCCTGTTCCCGTGGTCTTTAGTGCCACCGGTGGTACCGTCACGGCGGATGGCCTCTTTACCGCCGGTCAGGCCGCCGGCAACTATCGGATCATCGCAACTTCCGGTGCTCTGGCCGATACGTCAGCAATCACGATCAGCAGCCCACTCGGAAGCGGCACGCCCACGCCCACGACGACCGGGATCCCGTTCGGCACCTATGACCTATGGGCGGGGGATACGTCGCTGGAGCCGAACACCGCCGTCTTCACCGGCGGCATCGGCTCGATCAACGCCACCAACATCGTAGCCCGGCTTGAAGTGGCGCGGCAGAATCATAAGCGGCTCGTGCTTGCGATGACCGGTGGCTCGCACTGGAACTACCTGACCAACGATGTCTTCGACCTGGCCAAGTGGCAGGCCAAAATGGATACCTATAACACTCCCGCCATCAAGGCCGCCGTGGCCGCAGCCGTTGCCGACGGCACCATCATCGGCAACTCGGTCATGGATGAGCCGAACGTGTCTGGTGGCGGCGATGGAAATACGTGGGGCCCGCCGGGCACCATGACCAAAGCCCGGGTCGACGGACTGTGTACCTACGTCAAGAACATGTTCCCGACCATGTTGGTCGGCGTGGTTCACAACCATCAAACCTTTGAGCCGACCAAGTCCTACCAGGTCTGTGAGTTCCTGGTGGACCAGTACTCCTGGCGCAAGGGCGACGTCAACGATTTCATCCAGGCCGGCTTGGACCTGGGCCGTCGCGATGGATTGGGCATCATCTTCAGCATGAACATCCTGAACGGGGGAATCCAGGCGGTGCGGGACGGGCTGTGGAACTGTCCGCTCTCGACGACGGGTGGGCGCGGTACTTTCGATCCCAACTGCCGGATGACGGCTCAGCAGGTTAGAGAGTGGGGTACCACCCTGGGCTCGGCCGGCTGCGCCATGATGATGTGGAAGTACGATGACGCCTTCATGGCCAATCCCGAAAACGCGCAGGCCTTCAGGGATGTTGCGGCCACACTGGCTTCCTTGCCGGCCAAGTCTTGTAGAGCTCGCTAAAACGGCTGGCAGCAGCACGACCGGAGGGGGCAACCCCTCCGGTCTTTTTTTGCCCAAAACTGCCCCCTCATCGTGGTTGGAGCGGGTGATCTAGGCTGGCCTTGATTTACGGCACTGTTGGAGTGGCGCTACAGGGCTGTTCGTAGCGTTGTTGGCCCCCCTACCACGGCAGACAATAACCCCCCGCTTTGCCCGACCTTTTCCCTCTGTTCCGATGCCTGGCAGCACGTCAGAAGCAATGCTGATACATTGCCTTACGCTCTGGGCCGGCGCTGGGGTCATGCCCATGCCGCATAAAGGCATAGATCGTGCGCCCCCGGCGGCGGCTGATCGGGCCGAGCCGGACCACTTTCAGGTCTGTGCCCTTTGACTTCCAGTGAGGTCTATGCGAAACCTGCTCCTGCCGAGTCTGCTTTTGCTGGCCATCCTGACCTTTTCCGGTGAGGCTGCGGCACAGAACCCCGGAACGCCGCTTCCGCCCGATCAGATCGTCTTGTCCCCCGGCGACTCAGTCCGGATCGTGGTGTGGCGCAAGCCGGAGATGAGCGGCGACTTCATTGTAGGGCCTGACGGCACCATCACCCATCCGTTGTACCAGGCGGTCCGGGTCGGGGGCATTCCCTTTTCCACTGCCCAGACGAACGTTCGAGCCTTCCTTGGTCGATTCGAGCAGGACCCCCAGTTCGTGATAGAGCCCCTGATCCGAATTGCCATCTCCGGTGAGGTGGGACGTCCGCAGGTGATGGCGGTAAGGCCGGAAACAACGATCGGCGAGGCCGTGGCGCAGGCGGGTGGACCCAACCAGTTTGCCAACCGCGATCACATTCGGATCTTACGGCGTGAGGGTGCCGGTCAAGCGCAGCGTGAGTTCTACGTCAATCTCTCCGAGCCGTCCAAGGCCAATCTTTCTCTGCGAGTTCACTCCGGGGATCAGATCGTGGTCGATCGCCGCAGGTCATTCTTTCGCGACGTCTTCTTGCCGGGCCTGAGCGTTGTCGGGTCGGTTGCGTCCATTTACCTCCTGATCGATCGGGCCAACAGGAACTAACAGATGCCAGAGTACTATCCTCCAGTTCGTCAGCTGCCTTCGGGCATGCCTCCGGGTGAGGTCCCCTTCGAGCGGCCCGCCGGTGACTCGATTTCCCTGGGCCAAATCTTCGGCGTTCTCCGCCGGAGGTACCGCCTGGTTCTGGTGCTGACGCTTCTGGGATTGGGCGCGGGCATCTACCTGGCGCTGAAGACGCCCGCAACCTTCAAGGCGATCGCTACGATTCGACTGGCCGGCGAGCGGCAGGCGCTGACCGGCGAGATCGAGAACCCTGAACCACAGCTTCCCCGCACGGCAGACCCGCTGTTGTCCTTGGCGCAGCTGGTTCGGAGCTACAGCGTAATCGGAGCGGTGGTGGACTCGCTGGGTCTGCAATTGCAGTCGTTGACCCCGGAGTTCGGCACCGCTCGGCTGGAGCGGGTATGGGTCAATCCCGCGGCCTCGGGCGACACCATTCAGGTGACCTTCTATCAGAATGGGGTCAAGGCCCGGCTGCCCAATCGTGAGGCTCGGGCCCGTTACGGACAGATCATCGACCTCGGAATCGCAAAGTTTGCGGTCGCCTCGGTACCCGACGTACCCAGCGCCACCCTCTCCATCGCCCCCCGCGAGGTAGCCAGCGACCAGCTGTTGAAGAGCCTGGTCGTGGCCCCCAGAGCCGGGACCGATGTGATCGATGTCAGCTATACGTCGGGGAACCCCAAACGCGCCCAGCGGGTGGTGAACACCGCGGTCAACACGTTCAAGCAGCTCAGCATTCAGAATGCCAAGGAGAAGTCCATCCGGCGCCGTCAATTCCTGGAGGCGCAGCTGCGGCAGACCGACAGCATGCTCGCCCGGGCGCAGGCCGAGCTGGCCTCGTTCCGCAGCCGCCAGCAGCTGGCGAGCACTCAGGACGCGTTGAACGCCCAACAGAACTCGATGATTGCGTTGGACACCCGCAGGACTGAGCTCGAGGCGGATCGCACCACCTTTACGGCGCTGATGGCCCAACTGAAGAAGGGCGGAGATGCCGGCGAGACCGAGGCGCTGCGTGCTCTGGCCTCGTCCCCAGCCATGGCCGAAAACCCGACGGTCAGCAACTACTACCGTCAGCTGGAGACCTATCAATTCCGGGTCGACTCGATGACTACCGGGCCCTGGCGGGCAGCCCCCACCAATCCCGATTTGATCCAGCTCAAGAACCTGATCGCGACTACCAAGGGTCAGCTCCGCCAGGCGGTATCCAGCCACGTCTCGACCCTGGATGCCCGGATCGCCGCGCTCAGGAATTTGCACGCCCAAACCGGCAACAACATGCGCCTTCTGCCCGCCATGGCCGAGGAAGAGGCTCGGCTGACGGGACGGGTCCAGACCCTGACCTCCACCAGCGATGACGTCCGGCGAGACTACCAGAAGGCCCGGATGGCGGAAGAGGTGGAAGCCGGAGACGTTGACATTGTTGACCTGGCCGGCACTCCGTATGCCCCGATCCTGGCAACCGCTTCGCTCAAGCTCGCGCTCGGCCTGCTGCTGGGCTTCCTGCTCGGCGCCGGCGGAGCATTCCTGCTGGAACATCTGAACACCTCCATCCGGAAGCCGGAAGATCTCGAGCTGGCGTTGAGGGTTCCCGGTTTGGCGGTCATTCCCCGGCTCACCGGCGGCAGCCCCACTCCGCCGAAGCGCGGCCTCCTGCGTCCTGGGAAGCGAGCCGAGCTGGATACCAAGAGAGCGAACGCTAACGCGCTGGGTACGGTGACCCAGCCGTTCTCCATCGGCGTCGAGGCGTTCCGGATGCTGCGGACCAGCCTGGTATGGTGCGAGCAGGGCGACAACATGAAGACGCTGGTTGTCACCAGCGCGGCCCCGGGCGAGGGGAAAACCCTCACCTCGGCCAACCTGTCGGTGACCTTTGCCTACGATGGCTTGCGAGTGCTGCTGATCGACTGCGACGTCCGCCGGCCTCGTCTGCATGGGCTCTTCCAGGTGCCCCGCTCCCCCGGTCTCATGGAGCTCCTCACTCCCTCATACAATGGGAACGACGCCGGCACGTCGCTCACCTTCAATCCGCGCGACGGGCAAACCGATTCCGGTCGGCCGATCACCGACATCATCCGGCCTACCACGGTACGAGGGCTGTCGCTGCTCACCTGCGGCGCCTTGCCCACCAATCCCTCCGGCCTGTTGAGTGGCGTGCGGATGCGGGTGCTGCTCCAGGAACTGGCGAAGAGCTTCGATCTGGTCATCCTGGATACACCGCCGGTGCTGGCCACGGCCGATGCGGGAATCCTCGCAGCCCTGGCTGACGGCGTGCTGCTCGTGGTTCGGGCCGGCCAGACCGACCGGGTCGCGGCAAAGCGGGCGCATCAGCAGCTGGTGAACGTGGGGGCCAGGGTGGTTGGCACGGTGCTCAACGATCCGGGTGGCGAGGTCTCGCAGTACGGGGACTACTACTACCCCTACGATTACGCGGTAGAAGAGCAGTAAACCGCCGCTCTCTCAGCAGTCTGTGAAAGCGGCGGCCTGCCCGCCGCTTTCGCACAAGAAAGTGTAGGACTGTGTGATCTGGCTTACTTGCCGCGCGATAGTAGCCTGCGCGACGGAACTGAATAACCCCGGGAGGCACGTCTGACGGGCACTCTGTATCAACTCGAGCCGTCGAGTACGGCGGTAACCAGGCCCGACGGGCACCAGCGGATGAACATCGTGATCGTCGGCCACGTCGATCACGGCAAGAGCACCGTCATCGGTCGCCTTCTGGCCGATACCCACTCCTTGCCCGAGGGCAAGCTGGAGCAGGTTCGCGCCCAGTGTGAGCTGAACTCGAAACCCTTCGAGTACGCCTTCCTGCTCGATGCTTTGAAAGACGAACAGGCCCAGGGGATCACGATCGACGCCGCCCGGGTGTTCTTCAAGAGCCGGCAGCGGGAATATCTGATCCTCGATGCCCCCGGACACATCGAGTTCCTCAAGAACATGATCACGGGTGCCGCCCGGGCGGAGGCCGCACTGCTGGTGATCGATGCCGCCGAAGGAGTGCAGGAGAATTCCCGCCGCCATGGCTACATGATGTCTCTGCTGGGCATCCGCCAGCTGGCCGTGGTCGTGAACAAGATGGATCTGGTCGATTGGGACCCGGGAGTGTTCCAGGGGATCGTCAAGGACTATGGGGCGTTCCTCAATCAGGTCGGGATCGAGCCCGCCTGCTTCATTCCGGTCTCGGCCCGCGGGGGCGACAACATCGCGGAGCGGTCCGAGAACCTGCCCTGGCATCAGGGACCCACGGTGCTGGAAGCGCTGGACGCATTCCGCAGCGCGCCGGCCCCGGTCGACCGGCCGTTCAGGATGCCGGTGCAGGATGTCTACAAGTTCACCAAGCAGGGCGATGACCGTCGGATCGTGGCAGGAACCATCGATTCCGGTACGCTCAACGTAGGTGACTCGGTCATCTTCTACCCCTCGGGAAAGAAGAGCCGGGTCAAGAGCATCGAAGCGTTCAATCGGCCTCCACAAACCCAGGTTAGCGCGGGGATGGCCGTCGGGTTCACCCTGCAGGAGCAGATCTACATCACCCGGGGAGAGATGGCGACGCTGGAGTCTCAGCCTCGTCCTCAGATGTCCACCCGGGTCCGGGTGAGCCTCTTCTGGCTGGGCAAAGAGCCGATGATCAAGCGCAAGGAATATCTGCTCAAGCTGGGGACGGCCCGCGTGGTCTGCCGGGTGGAGGAGATCCTGCGCGTCATGGACGCCTCGACCCTCGATGCCTCGCAGAAGAACTCAATCCAGCGGCACGACGTCGCCGAATGCGTGCTGAAGCTGGATCGGGCGATCGCTTGTGACCTGGCCGAAGACGTCGCCGCCACCAGCCGGTTTGTACTGGTGGACGATTTCGAGATCCGGGGCGGCGGCATAGTACGGGAGGCCCTGCCCGATCGGCAGTCAGCGGTGCGCGATCGCGTCCTCCTGCGCAATTACAAGTGGGAGCCGAGCTTCATCCAGCCGGAGCGGAGGGCCGAGAAGTACAATCAGAAGGCCGCGCTCATTCTCGTGACCGGAGAAGACGAGGCGGAGCGAAAGAGTGTGGCCAAGGGGCTGGAAGGAAAGCTGTTTGAGGACGGCAAGGTGGTCTACTTCCTGGGCATCGGAAACGTGCTCTACGGCGTGGACGCGGACATCGGCCGCAAGCAGGAAAACCGGCTGGAGCACATGCGGCGTCTGGGCGAGGTCGCCAACCTGATGCTGGATGCCGGCATCATCCTCATCGTGGCTGCGGCGGAGCTGACTCAGGAAGACCTGGAGGTCATCAAAACCGCGGTGCAGCCCGACTGGATCGAGACCGTGTGGGCCGGCGACATCATCACCACCGATCTGGCCTGCGACCTCCACCTGCCCGGCGGAGCGGTGCCCGAGGCGGTGGACAGCCTGAAGGCTCACCTGCAGGACAAGGGGATCATCTTCCGGCCATGGTAACGCCTGAGCTGCGGTCTGCCGTCACCGGCCTCGTTCGCGAGGCCGGCCGAGCCACGATGGCTTACTATGACACCGGCGTGAGCGCCGGGGTGAGGGAGAAGGACGACCGCAGCCCGGTCACGCTGGCCGACGAGGTCGCTCACGAGATTCTGGTTCGGGGGCTGGAGCGGCTGGATCCGGGAACGCCGGTGATTTCTGAGGAAGCGGAGGCGGCTTCGTTCGACCGGAGGCAAAGCTGGCGCCGTTTCTGGTTGGTCGACCCGCTCGACGGAACCAAAGAATTCATCAAGCGGAGAGCCGAATTTACGGTCAACGTGGCGTTGATCGAGGATGGCGAGCCGGTGCTCGGTGCGGTCCTGGCTCCTGCCCTCGACCTGCTGTACTGGGCGGTAAAGGGCGAAGGCGCGTGGAAAGAGGAACGGGGCGGGGCGCCGGAGCGGATCTACTCCAGGCCCGCGGCTCCCGGAGCCCCGCTGACGGTGGTGGAGAGTCTCTCCCACCCCTCGGACGAGCTGGAGCAATACCTGAAAACCATTCCGGTGGCCCGTCGGGTGAAAGCCGGCAGCTCGCTCAAGTTCTGCTGGGTTGCCGAAGGTCGGGCCGACGTCTACCCCCGCCTGGGCCCCACAATGGAATGGGATGTGGCCGCGGGAGACTGCGTCTATCGGCAATCGGGCCCTGATGGGGAGCGGCAGTCGCCACTCACCTACAACAAGCCGGATCTTCGGAACACCAGTTTCGTGATCGGGCTGTGAGGATGGGACGCCCAGGTACCATGTCCAGCTCTTACCAGGCACAAACGACTGCCGGTTCCGGCCAAACCGTCGAGCTCAAGAACGGAACTCGGCCGATGGCGCCAGTGTTGTGGTTCACCGGCCTGTCCGGCTCGGGCAAGAGCACCATCGCCACCCGGGTGCACCAGGAGCTGGTGCGTCGAGGCGTGGATGTCGAGTACATCGATGGCGACGCGCTCCGTGAGGTTTTCCCGCAGACCGGTTTCACCCGGGAGCAGCGGGAGGAGCACCTGCGCCGCACCGGTTACATGGCGAGCCGGTTGGCAGCGCATGGGGTGACAGTGGTGGCATCGTTGGTGTCACCCTATCGCGAGTCGCGTGAGTTTGTTCGGGAATTGTGTCCCAAGTTCGCCGAGATCTACGTAGCAACTCCGCTGGAGGAGTGTGAGCGGCGGGATGTGAAGGGTCTCTATGCCCGGGCCAGACGGGGCGAGATCCGGAACTTCACCGGGATCGACGATCCCTATGAGGTTCCAGAACATCCCGAGCTGAGGCTGGACACCCAGGTTTTAAGTGTGGAAGAGTCGGTCAACCAGGTACTGGCACTTTTCGAGGACCAACGCTGATGGGGGCAACTCTGACAGACGCCGCTCCGCTTAACGGCAGCATGGACCATTTGGACCAGCTGGAAAACCGGAGCGTGCACATTCTCCGGGAAGCGTATGCCAACTTCAAGAACCTGGGCATGCTCTGGTCCATTGGAAAGGACAGCACTGTCCTCCTGTGGCTCGCGCGCAAGGCCTTCTTCGGCCACGTACCGATCCCGCTGATCCACATCGACACCTCGTTCAAGATTCCCGAGATGATCGAGTATCGCGATCGGCTGGCGTTGGAGTGGAATCTGACCATGATCTATGGGCAGAATCGCCAGGCGCTGGAGGAGAAGCGCACCTTCCCCCACGGGGCGGTGGACCGGATCGCCTGCTGCAAGGCGCTCAAGACCGATGCGCTCAAGCACACCTTGAGCGGTGAATGGCCGCGCTTTCGCCTGAACCACGCGAAGAAGGCGTACGAGCTCGACCGCAACACCGAGCCGTTCACCGGGGTCATCGTGGGGGCCAGGGCCGACGAGGAAGGGAGCCGTTCCAAGGAACGGTACTTCTCACCCCGCACGGCCCAGTCGCAGTGGGACGTCGGAGATCAGCCACCGGAGTTCTGGAACCAGTACAAGACCGACTTTGCCCCCGGCACCCATCTCCGGATTCATCCCCTGCTCGACTGGACCGAGCTCAACATCTGGGAATACATCCGCCGGGAGCAGATCCCGACCGTCTCGCTCTACTACAATCAGGGCGACGGCAAGCGGTTCCGCTCGCTGGGCTGCTACACCTGCACCAATTCGGTGGAGTCCGAGGCCCGGAACGTGGACGATATCATCCTGGAGCTGCAGACCGGGAAGTTCGCCAACATCGCCGAGCGCTCGGGCCGGGCGCAGGATAAGGAAGGCGGTGGTGGGCTGGAGACGCTTCGGCGGGATGGGTACATGTAAGCACTGCGGGAGCTGCGCAGGAGGGGCCGCCCGGTTGGGCGGCCTTTTTGTTGTCTTATGAGCGATCCTTTACCGCATCCAGGATAATCGACGAGTAGCTGAGATAGTCGCCCAGGGTGCCGGGATACACGCTGGCCAGCTTGCCGGCCTTGTTCCGGGGATCGAAGCGCTTGGAGCGCCAGATAGTCCCCAGCTCGCGGTTCCACTCTTCGGAGTGAAACTGGCCTGCTTCGTCGAAATATTCGTAGAGGGTAACTCGAAACCCGGCGGCCTCGAACAGCTCCTTCAGGCTGCGGTGGGTGTAGAGCGCCTTGTGGTTGGCGGCATTGCCGTCGAGCACCGCCGCGGGGCTCGACTGATCGGCCAAGCTTTCGCCTGGTTCCGGCTCGTGCGCTCCCGCCTTCACTGTCTCGATATAGTCCGGATCGGGGTGGAGCCCGTCGGGCACGGCTACCCGCAGGTACCCGCCCGGCTTTAGATAGCGGTAACAGGTGTGAGCGGCGGCCAGCCCTTCCGCCGGGGTCAGGTGCTCCCAAACATGTTCGGCCAGCAGGGCCTCGACTGAGTCCGGCGCAAAAAAGCGCTCCCAGTCCTTCGGCTTGGTGAGATCGAGAAAGTCCCGCTGGGTGGGAATCCAACCCTCATCAAATCGGCTCCAGGCTCCGATGACCACGCGTTTGCGCTGAGCGGTGGCCAGCATTTTTTCCAGCCGGTATTGGCCGTACGTGCGGTAGTACCGGCGGCGCATCCTTCGGATCCCGCGGGTGGTCTGCCGGACACCAGGCAGCTGCTTCAAGCGCCGGCGCACAGCCGGATCTCGCAGGAATGGCAGCTGTTTCAGAAGAAGCCACATCGATTGGTACCTCTGCGGCGCGGGGGCCGGCGAAGTGTTAAGAGGCGAAGTGACCGCAAATCTAGGGAGGGATGCAGGAGGCCACCAAGTGCCAGTCCCGTGCCAGAGCAGTGTATAATTCCACTGCAATGCTCTCCAAGAAGGCCAAGTACGCCATCAAAGCGCTGCTCGCGCTCGCCGACAGTAACGGCGATGAGCCGGTGCGGATCGCCGATCTCGCGCGGGCCGAACAGATCCCGCCCAAATTCCTCGAGCTGATCCTCCTCGGTCTCAAGAACCAGGGACTGCTGCAGAGCCGCAAAGGGAAGGGCGGAGGCTATCTGCTGGCCCGGGACCCTGGCGAGATCTACCTGGGACAGGTGGTCCGAATGTTCGACGGGCCCCTGGCGCCGGTTCCCTGCGCCAGCCAGACCGCCTACCAGCGCTGCTCCGACTGCAAGAACGAAGCGGTCTGCGGGGTGCACTTGGCCATGAAGGAAGTCCGGGATGCCACCGCCCGCGTCCTGGATGGCACCAGCCTGGCTTCGCTCCGCAGCAAGGTCGACCAGATCATCCCCCCCGATCCCTCCAACTCCTAGTAGGTACTCTCTCCGCCAGCGGCCCCCTGGCATGCCGTTTGCCTATT
>DATKJJ010000411.1:0-2560 GCA_035543695.1 Gemmatimonadales bacterium
CGGGTGGCGCAGCGTGGAGAATTCGCCGATAGAGACCTCAGGGCAGGTTCGCCTGAGTCCAATCTCAGACCGGGAAACTCAGATCGATGTTCAGCTGACGTACACTCCCCCCGCGGGAGCCGCCGGACATGTGCTGGCCTCATTGCTTGGTACCGACCCGAAGCGGGCCGTGGACGAGGATCTCCTGCGGCTCAAGTCTCTGTTGGAAGAGCAACAAGCCAGCGTAGGGGAGGAACCCCTCCGTCTGCAGGAGGAGGTGTCAGGAAGCGGAAAGCCCTCCGGGCGAACGAAGAAGACGTCCACCAGGAAGAAGTAAACAGACCCGATTAAGCACTGAGTGCCGCCACCGCACCTTCCAGGTTCTGGCGGGCCTGATTCTCATATCGCGCCTGAAACGGGGCCGTCTGGTAAATCGAGGGACGACGCAGGAATCTTCGAAGCACCTCCACTCGTCCCTGCCGGTAGAGCGCCTCGGGTACCCACTGGTACTCCTGCCTGATCGCCCGCTCGAATAGCTCGAAGGCAGCCGGCTGCGCACCTAATATCGAGAGATCGACATCACAAACCAGCCTCGTGTCGTCGTCGAGCGCCGGCTCGCTGTGCCGCGTGGCCAGCACCAGCGCCCGGATTCTGTCGGCTGTATCAGACCCCACTCCGCCGCCCAGGAGTGCGGTTTCAGCCAGGCGGGCGCTCCGGTCCTCGTTGTCCGATCTCGCAGGAGCGTATACGGCGTCATGAAACCACAGAGCCGCCTCGACCTCCAGCGGTCTATGGGCCAGGGCCATGTTTCCCTCCAGCTCGGTCAGACAGTGCTGCAGATGTTTGATATTGTGGTAGGCGCGGGCGGGCTCATTGTACGCGGCGGCAAGCTGATCGAAGACCTGGCGTCCATCCCCATGGCCGCCCAAACCGGACCAGACCCAGCTCCAGCGCGCCGGGTCAGGGGCAGCAGCCGGCACTGGCATGGCTACCTCATGACGGCTCGCGGAACTGCTCGCTGAAGCAGATCGGCGCACCAGGCTATCTCGATCTCGAGCCGTTCGATCTGCACCGCCGCTTCCGCCAATGCCTCCTCCAGCTCGCGACCCTCCGTTACCGAGTACAAGGCGTGGACCAGCTCCCGCAGTCCGCTCAATTCGTAAGACAGGAGTTCGTGATAGCGTCGCGCTGCCGGCGGTGAAGTGGGTGCCAGCCGGCGCAGCTCGGCTTTTCGATCCAGCGTGTGCTCGATCGAGTGGCGGGCGGCATAGTCCTCGGCTGCGATACCCGGTTTCCGCCGCTCCAATGGGGGGGCCAGAAAGGCCAGGCGCCGGCGATGCTTGCTTCGAAGGAACTCCAGGGTATGAAGGACACCGGGTAGCGTCAGAGCCATGGATACCCTCCACTGCTTCGGCAGGTGTTTCTGGGATGTTCAATAGGGAGTTTTCGATAATAGTCGAGATCCGGCGCGGGGCCTAGTGCTGCCTCGCTTGACCTCCTATCCCGGCATCCGTAACATTTGTTCCCCCTTAAGGATGCATCGCCATGGCCAGAATCGGTTGTGTTTGAGGGGCTGAAGGCTCGGTTGGAGCGTCTGCTGCAGGACCACTCTCGCCCCGACCCGCGGGCTCGTGCCGCCGCCCTCCGCGAGGCGGTCCTCGAAGCCAAGGTGGGGATCCAGACGATGCGCAGTGCATTGGCAGCCACCGAACGGGAGCTCGAGGCCGAGCGACGGCAGTTGGCCGATGCCGAGCGCCGGGGGCAGCTGGCCGCGCAATTGCCGGATCAGGAAACCGTCTCGGTGGCCGAGCGTTTTGCTCAGCGCCACCGGGACAGGGTAGGGATGCTGGAGCGGAAGCTCGCGGTCCAGCGCGATGAGCTGACGCTCGCCGAGCGAGAGGCCACCGACATGCTCAACGAATATCGGGGGGCGCGGCCGGGGGCGGCGGTCCCCGCCTCGATTGACGCTGCCTGGCGCGACCTCGAGGCTGCCGGGGCCGACCGCCCAGAACTCGAGTTGGACGGGACAGACAGTAGGGCTGAGACCGACCGGAAGCTGAAGCAAGCGGTGGAAGAGCAGCTCGCGTTTCTCAAACGGAAGCTGGGGAAGGACTCGTGAAAGCATCGATGCTGCTTCTGTTCGTTCTTGCCTCTTACCTCCCATCTCTTAGCGCTCAGCAACCACTCTCCAGTCCTTCTCATGGGAAGAAGCTGGCGCACACCTACAGCATCGTTGCCTATGACTCCGCCACCGGCGATCTAGGCGTGGCGGTGCAGTCGAAGTTTCCCAACGTCGGCGGAATCGTGCCCTGGGGCCGGGCCGGCGTCGGTGCGGTCGCCACCCAGAGCCTAGGCAACACGGCATATGGCGAACGCGGTCTCGATCTTATCGCCCAGGGGGCCACTGCCGAGGAAGCCCTCCGGATTGTGATGCGGACCGATACCATGCTGCAGGACCGCCAAGTGGGCTTGGTGGATGCCCGTGGTAACTCGGCCAGCTTCACCGGAAAGAGCACCTTCGATTGGGCCGGGGGCAGGGTTGGCGCGCCCTCCGGGCGGGGAAACGTCCTGGGGGGTAAGG
>DATKJJ010000412.1:0-2520 GCA_035543695.1 Gemmatimonadales bacterium
GTGAGTCAGATGGCTGAGGTGTACCCGGAGCTGGCGGCCAAGGCGGAGTACATCCTCGAAGTTACCGAAACCGAGGAACGCCGCTTCCTGGAGACCATCGAAGGCGGGCTCCGGCGCCTGGAGGAGATCTTTTCCGCCGGCATCAGAACCATCTCCGGATCAGATGCCTTCAAGCTCTACGACACCTTCGGCTTTCCGATCGACCTCACCCAGATCATCGCCGGCGAGCGAGGCGTCGATGTCGACCTCGCGGGTTTCGAGCAGGCGCTGGATGAGCAGCGCCGCCGCTCTCGCGATGCCCGAACCTCCGGCGGCAGCCCAGCGCCAAGCCGCGGCCCGGCAGTACACCTGCCCAAGCCGGGTAAGTGGCGCAGCGTAAAGCGGGGGAAGCAAAAGTTTGTTGGCTACCAGAAGACCGAGGCGGACACTGACGTACTCGCCTTTCGTCAGGACGGCCCGCGGGTGGAACTGCTGCTGCGGGAGAACCCGTTCTACGTGGAATCCGGCGGACAGGTCAGTGACACCGGCGCCGTGCAAGGCCAGGGTTGGGCCTTGCCGGTGGATACCGTCCGAAAGGACCCCAAGGGCACGGTTGTCGGCGGCTCGTTCGAACAGGAGTTCGAGCCTGCTTCGCTTCGCGCCACGGTTGACGCGCCCCGCCGTCACGACATCGAGCGCAACCACAGCGCCACGCACCTGGTGCACTACGTACTCAGGAAACGGCTGGGCCCGCACGTTCGGCAGCAGGGATCGCTGGTCGAGCCGGAGCGCCTCCGCTTCGACTTCTCCCACCACGGGCCCATCGACAGCGCCACCCTGACCGCTATCGAATCCGAGGTAAACGATCTCCTACTCTCCAATGATCCTGTCAGTACCCGGGAGATGCCCTACGCCGACGCGTTGGCTCTCGGAGCCATGGCCTTCTTCTCCGAGAAGTACGGGGATGTCGTTCGTGTCGTCCAGATGGGCCCTTCGTTGGAACTCTGCGGCGGCACTCATGTCCGCACCACCGGCCAGATCGGCACGTTCCGCTTTTCTGGTCAAACCGGAGTGGCCGCGGGGGTCCGGCGGATCGAGGCCTTCACCGGAACGGGAGCCTTGCGCGCGGTACGAGCGGTGGAGCAGCGCTTGGCCGCGGTGGCCGAGGCATTGAAGTCGCAGCCGGAGCACCTGGTCCGCCGGGTCGAACAACTCCTGGAAGAGCGGCAGCGGCTGGAGGCACGGCTCGCGGAGGCGCTGCGGAGCGGCGGCGGAGCCGTGCAGGGTGAGGTTACCCGGCTGGGCAATGTCGAGCTCACGGTGGGAGAAACCAGCTCGGAAGATCGGGCTGAGCTCGGTCGCATGGCCGACACGTTCCGGGAGGGCCGCTCCAACGGCGTGCTGGTTCTGTTCAGCACCGCCGGACGGGGCTCCATTCACGTCACGCTAACCGACGATCTGGTCCGGGCAGGACGCAAGGCCGGCGATCTGGTGAACCGGATTGCTGCCCTGAGCGGAGGCAAGGGGGGCGGCCGGCCCCATTTCGCCTCGGCCGGAGCCGGCGACCCTGCTCGGCTCTCTGCCGCGCGCGCTGCAACACCCGAGCTGGTGGCGGGCTGGCTTGCCGATGGTCGCGGCGCCTGAGCGTGGACTCCGACTGGGTGGACCGACACACCGTTGCGGCTCCCCCAGCTCTTCGGGCACGCGTCCGCCAGTATCTGTCAACCAGCGCTAGGGAACCGCTTCCCAATCAACTTGCGGTCGCAGCCGATTCGGCCCTTGCCCGCGTCCTCAGTCATCCGGGCGATCGCTCGGTGGCACTCGATCTGCTTGCCGCCGATGCGTTGATCACCCTGGCTCTCCTGGCCCAGGCACAGACTGCCCCGGATCAGCTGGAAGAGTTCGCGATCTCGGTCCTGAGATCCTGGCGGTCAAAGGCGTGATCGACCTCCACTCGCATCTCCTGCCGGCCGTAGATGACGGCTCCCGCTCAGTCGAGCAGTCGATCAAGGTACTTGCCGCCATGGCTGAACAGGGGGTAACGGACGTGTGTCTCACTCCCCACCTTCTGGCGGGAAGAGCCGAAGCAGGCCCCCCTCCGGCGCACGCGGCAGCGTATGAGGCTCTGCGACTGCAAGCGCCATCCCGTCCCCGCCTGCACCGGGGCGCCGAGGTGATGCTGGACCGACCCATTCCTCGTCAGGTGGCGACGGCGCGGAATGTCACGCTGGGCGGGACCGGATACATCCTGGTCGAGTTTCCCCGCCTGGTTGCCTCCGACCTTATCACCACAGCTTTGTCGCAGGTCCTCGACCAGAATCTGGTTCCGATTCTGGCTCACCCGGAGCGATATAGCGCCTGTTCCGTTCCGGCGGTGCGCCACTGGAAGTCGCTGGGGGCCAAGATGCAGGTGGACGCCACCACGCTGCTGACTCCGCAGGCTCGAGGCCAACGTGCGCGCCAGCTCGTGGCTGAGGGACTGGCTGATATTCTGGCGGGCGACAACCATGGTGACGAGCGGACCATCGCGACTGGCGCCCG
>DATKJJ010000413.1:0-4513 GCA_035543695.1 Gemmatimonadales bacterium
CGGCCAAGGTGTCGGCCGCGTGCTGTCCCGGGCTGTCTCCCGGCCCCAGGGCAACCGCAATGCCGCCCTGGGCCCAGGCGCTGGCGCTGTCAACCAGAGTTTCCTTGGTAATGAGGACGGCGGAGCCGCCCTCGGAGGCGAGCCGCCAAGCCGTCCAGAGGCCGGCAATGCCGGTGCCGACGATGACGGGGCGGGGTGTGGGCATGCCTAAAATATACAGCGGGGCAGTGGGGCAGCGGGGCAGCGGGGCAGGGAAAACCGTGCGAAGTGCCGATCCTGGCGGCGAGAAAATGGTTGGGTGGTGAGCCTCGGACCTTAGTAAGCTCGTTCATGCACCCTACGGTAGTACTCAGCGAGCAAGCCAGCCGGAAAAGACATGAGAAGCTGAAATCCTGGTCAGCGTGCCACAACTTGGCGCTGAAGGTGTATCAGTTCTCTCGAGCCTGGCCCCGTCACGAGGAGTACGGGCTTATAGCTCAAGCTCGGCGAGCTGCGTACTCCGCTGCAGCGAACATCGCCGAGGGAGCGGCAAAGCGGGGAAACCCTGAATTCCGCCGTTTTCTCGATATTTCGCTAGGCTCGTTATCTGAGCTCTCCTATATCCTGCTGCTGGCTCGGGATCTCTCGTATCTCAAGGCCGAGGAATGGGGCGAGATCGAGGCATTAAGAGATCATGCCGGCCGACTGACGTGGGGTTTGTATAGATCGGTGAGCGGTAAGAAACGAACAGTCTGAGCGAGAGGGTGGAACGGACCCACTTAGGGTTTTTGCCTGCCCTGCTGCCCTGCTGCCCTGCTGCCCTGCTGCCCGCTGCCCTCACGTCCTCACTTTCGCCAGGAGGACTAGCCCGGTAAAAAGGAAGAACACGTTGGGTATCCAGGCTGCCACGGTCGGATCGATCAGCCCGCCCGCGCCAATAGCCTTGGTGATCTGGACAAATAAGAGAAAGATCACGGTGGTGCCGAGGCTGATCGCTATGCCAACCGCGGCACCGGCCCGAGGCGTGGTCACCGCCAGAGGGGCGCCGAACAGAGCAATGATCAGGCAAGTTGCCGGCAGTGCCAGTTTCAGGGCCTGCTCCACGATCAGCTTGTTGGCGTCATTCCCCGAGCGCTTCAGCGCGTCGATGTACCGGCCCAGCTCGGCATACCGCATCTCATCCGGCGCCTTGGACTCCGCCAGCAGGTCGGTGGGTGCCTGGCGCATGGCTCGAAGCCGCATGGTGCGGAAGTTGAACGTGGCCTGTCTCGCCGGCCCCGCTATGATCCGGCTGGCTCCGCGCCGTAACCGCCATACTTTGAGCGAGTCGTCGTAGGTGGCGCTGTCCGCCGTCAGAACCAAGCCCGGGTAGTTCAGACCGGTGCCTTGCCGCTCGAGCATGAGCTGCTTGAGCTGACGGTTGGCCACGTCGAGGGAGCGGATGGTGTAGACCCACCCCTGGTCTCCCCGGTACACAAAATTGAACCGTGTCCGGGTCGGCCGGGCCTGTTTGGCCTTCTGAATCTCCAGCTGGCGCGCGGTAGCGCCCGGCGCCAGCTCACCCACTACGAAAGCCAGGACCGACGCCATCGCGGCGGCAACGAAGATGGGCAGCATCAACCGGTGGAAGCTCTGACCTCCCGCCTTGGCCGCGGTAAGTTCGGAGTGCCGACCCATTGCGCCGACCGTGAACACGGTGGCAAAGAGCACCGCCGCCGGCATCACGATGAACGCATTCTCCGGGATGGAGTAGATGTAGCTGACGGCGATCTCCTTCATGGTAAGACCGCGGTCCAGTAACCGGTTCAGCGTGTCCGTCAGGTTGATTACGATCGAGACCAGCGGGAATCCGAGGGCGGTCAGGACAAAGATCCGGATCCAGCTCTGCAGTACGTAGCGATCGAGATGGCGGAGGCCGGTGGGCCGGAACCGGCTGAGCCGCCCGAGCCATGCGTTCATCGGATGACCGCTGCCCGAATCCGGCGCAGCAGGTGACGGACCCCGTCCAGAATTTCCTGGAAGTCGCCTCCCCGGGTGCTGCCGGACTCGCGGCTCACTCGAACCAGTCCCAGGATCCCCAGTACGGTGAGCACGATGTTGGGTGTCCACATCGCCACCCAGGGGGAAACCAGACCGCGGTCGGCCAGGCTTTCTCCGGCGGTAAGGCCCACGTAGTGAATCGAGAAGACCGCCAGCCCGCCGCCGATTACCAGACCTATTCCGGCCCGGGGAAAGCGAAGCGCCATCACGATTCCGACGATCACGAAGGAAACGCAGGCCAGACTGATCGCCCATTTCTTGTGGACCTCAACCTCATAGCGGTCAGCCTTCCGGTCGGCCTCCCGCACCCGATCCGCCGCCGACGTGGCCTCGGACCAGCTGGACAGCCTGATCCTTGGCGGCGACGGAGGACGGAGCGCAGGTTTCAGAGGAACCGGTGCCGCCTTCACGGTGGGCTTCGGGGGAGCCGCTCCCTGCCGTGGCTTTGATCGGGCGCGGGGAGCTGGCTGCTGTGCACTGGACTGAGCTTTGGCCGTCTTGGGTAGAATGAGATTCTCGAAGGACTTGAGCCAGCCGCAGTAAGTGGCGTGGGCCTTCGGCGGAGGAACCTGAGCACTCTCGACCCGAGGCAGGTTGAGCAGCAGCCGGAGATCGTTGACCACCAGTAGGGATCGTTCCTCCCGGGCCTCCTCCTGCTGCTGTCTCGAATCGCGGATGACCTCGAGCATCTCGCAAGTGCTCATCTCGCGGTCTCCCCGGATGGACTCGCTGGTGTTTCGCTGCAGCTGGTCATACACGTTCTTGACCCGGATGTCATTCACCGAGAAGTACGTCAGCTGAAAGCGGGTAGGCTCAGCCGGCCGGTACTGGTGGATTGATCCATCGTAGAGCCGGAGACTGAGATCGGTCTGGCCTTCTGCGTAGGCCATGGAGCCGCTGTCGGCGTAGATGATTCGCCGGCTGGCCTCTCCTCCCACATCGTAGATGGTCACCCCGCGCATCTTCCCGGTGGCAGCATCGATGCGGCTCGCCCGAAGGAAGTACTGGGACGGAGGCACCTCGTTGATAACCTGTTCTCGAAGCTCGAAGGTGGGTTTCTTCCGGCCAATATCGATCAACAAGGCCCGGAGCCGGGCGTTGCTCCGGGGCAGAACCTGATCCACGAACGCAAAGTTGAATGCGGCCATGCAGGCGCCCCAGATCAGCACCGGCATGAGCACCTGATAGGCGCTGATGCCGCTGGCTCGCATGGCGGTGATCTCGTTGTCGGCCGCGAGATGGCTGAAGGTGTACAGCACGGCCAGAAGCACCGCCATGGGCAAGGTCATGGCAATGATGAAGGGAAGGCTGAGCGCAAACACTTCCCCGATCACGGTCCAGGGCAGGCCCTTGCCAACGAGCGCGCCGAACTTCTTCGCGATCTGGCTCAGCAGCATCAGGCTGGTCTGGGCCGCCAAGGCAAAGGCGAACGGCGCAGCCAGCTGCCGCAGGAGGTATCGGCTGAGCAGCCTCACCTGAGCTAACTACTCTGGTTGTAGGGGTTTGGTCCGGCCATTATATTTGCCTATCTTCAACAACGCTCACGACTTATCGCTGTGTTCCGCTAGAGTGGCGCGCCTTCTCGTCGCCCTGTTCTGCTTCATCACGATACCGCGGGTTCTGGTGGGCCAAGCCGATACGGCTCAGGCCGACACTGTTCCCTTTGGGGTCCGGCTCAGCTTTGCCACTCCCGCACTCAACCTGCAGGAGCCCGAGCAGCTCCGCGCTCCCTGGCTCGGCGCCGAGCGGCTCTCGCCGCTGCTTCGGGGATTCGCCTGGGACAGCACGGTATCCGCCGTGCTCGACTCCACCCGGCGTGAGCGATCCGTCGGCCAGCGGCTCCTGACCCTCTACGGCGAGCCGCTTCGCCCCCTGCCTTCTGAAGAAGAGGAGGCCCCGCAGCCGTCCAAAGGTGCGCTGGGGCTCTCCAAGAAGTATGCCGACCTGGCCATGGACGGCCAAGTGAGACTGGAAATCCGAACCGATCGGCTCAAGAACGAGCGCTGCTCGCCCACGCTGCTGCTCGACCCCAACTCCGGCTGCCAGGGCGGGTTCAAAGCACCTCGCCTCGACAATCAGGTCAATGTCAGGTCGGGCGGAGTGATCGGGGAGCGGGTCCATCTCGCGGTGGACTACGACACTGAACGGGATTTCTCGGCCAACAACAACATCCAAGTCTACTACCAGGGCTTGGAAGACGAGATCGTTCGGCGGATAGAGGTAGGTACCGTCACCTTTCAGCCCCCCCAATCCAGGTTCATCACCGCCGCCATTCCGGCCAACAACTTCGGGGTGAACGCCCGGTTCGAGGTCGGGCCTCTTCAGTTTCAGACCCTGGCCGCTACTCAGAAAGGAAGCCAGGTTGCAGAACGGGTCTACACCATCGGTCAGACGACCAGCCAACCCCAGGATCGGCAGCTTCGTGACCTGGACTTCGAGACCGGACGCTTCTTCTGGGTCGTGGACCCAACCACAGCCATCCCCAACTACCCTG
>DATKJJ010000414.1:0-2155 GCA_035543695.1 Gemmatimonadales bacterium
ATACACCCGGGCCTTCCCCGCCCGCTGGGCCTGGCTCACGATGAAGCCGATCGCCGCCTGATTGTCGATGACCGGATCGGTGTTCGGCATGGCGCACACGGCGGAGAAGCCTCCCGCTGCCGCCGCCATCGAACCCGAAGCCACGGTCTCCAGATCCTCCTGTCCCGGCTCCCGCAGATGCACATGCAAGTCGATCAGGCCGGGCGACACCACCTTCCCCCCGGCATCGATGGTGAGTGCGTCATCCGGCGAACCCAGGCTTCGGCCCACCCCGGCGACCTTGCCGTCCTGCAGGTAGACGTCGGCGACGCCATCGGCTCCCCGCGCCGGATCGATCACCCGGCCGCCGCGGATCAGGATCGGCCTCACCGCTGGCCATCCCCATCGCTGGCCCAGTCCGGCGCTCCGCCCGCGAGCAGGTAGAGCACCGCCATCCGCACGGCCACACCGTTGGTGACCTGCGGGAGAATAACGCTATGCGGTCCGTCCGCCACGTCGCTGTCGATCTCCACCCCTCGATTCATCGGTCCGGGATGCAGAATCAGCAGGTCTTTCGGCGCCCGGGCCAGCCGCTCCGTGGTCACCCCGAAGACCCGGTTGTATTCGCGGAGCGACGGGAGAAATCCAGTTTCCATTCGCTCGAGCTGAAGCCGGAGCACGTTGAGCGCATCCGCCCACTGGATGGCGTCTTCGATCCGCGGCAGGATGGTGACGCCCAGCTCCTCGACGTGCCGCGGCAGCAGCGAGGCCGGCCCACACACCCCCACCTCCGCGCCCAGTTTCGTGAGGCCCCAGATGTTGCTCCGGGCCACCCGGCTGTGCAGGATGTCACCGCAGATCGCGATCTTGAGTCCCTTGATCCGGCCGAACCGGTCGCGCAGCGTAAGCATGTCGAGCAGGCCCTGGGTCGGATGCTCGTGCTTTCCGTCGCCCGCGTTGATCACGTTGGAGCGAATGCGCTGCCCCAGGAACTGCGCCGCGCCCGAGGCGCCATGCCGGATAACCACCATGTCGATCCGCATGGCTTCCAGGTTCTTGGCGGTGTCCACCAGGGTCTCGCCTTTGCTGACCGACGAGCCGGCGGCCGCCACGTTCACCGTATCGGCGGACAGGCGCTTCTCGGCAAACTCGAACGAGATCCGGGTCCGGGTCGAGGCCTCGAAGAACAGATTGACGATGGTCTTTCCCCGGAGCGCTGGCACCTTCTTGATTGCCCGCTCGCTCACCTCCTTGAACGGCTCCGCCGTATCCAGGATGAGCTGGATCTGATCGGCGCTGAGTGGCTCCAGGCCGACCAGGTCCTTCCCCAGGCTCGGAGCACTCACGCGATGCCTCTCACTGTCACCCCGAGCGAAGCGAGGGGACCAAAACCACTCTTCAGCACTATTTCCCTCTCACCAGTTCAACCGCATCGCGTTTATCCAGCTCGCTCACGAATACATCCACCCGATCCCCCGGCGTGGTACTCACCGTCGTGCCTACCACATCGGCCTGAATCGGAAGCTCGCGGCCTCCGCGGTCGATCAGCACGCAGAGCAGAATCCGTTTGGGCCGGCCGAAGTCGGCGCACTCATCGAGCGCCGCCCGCACCGTCCGGCCGGTGTAGAGCACGTCGTCTACGATCACCACAGTGCGGCCATCCAGGTTGGGCAGGCTGGTCTCGCCCACGACTGGACGGGGGCCGATGGTCTGCAGATCGTCGCGATATAAGGTGATGTCCAGCTTGCCGACGGGGAGATTGGAGCCTTCGGACGAGTCGATGAGGCGCTTGAGCCGGCCGGCCAGCTCCACCCCCCGCCGCTGAATGCCCACCAGGACGAGGGTCTCGGTGCCCCGGCTCCGCTCAACGATCTCACTGGCCATGCGCGCGAGAGTCCGACCGAAGGCGCGCTCGTCCAGGAGTGGGGTCCGAGAGGGCATCGGGGCGGGAAGCTAGCGCTGAAGACTAAAAGGCGGTAGGTGTCCCTTGTGTCTGGAGCTTTCGTCTGTGGGAACCAACAACAGCGTGACCGGGACTAGAACGAGCGTGAGCGGCTGGGTGCATCGCTACCATCGCGACAAGTCTACCATCCGGCCACGGCCATCTACTTTTAGGAATGCTTGTCCGACGGATGGGATCCCGCTTACGCTCGTCCTAGGCCCGCTTACGCTTCTT
>DATKJJ010000415.1:0-5056 GCA_035543695.1 Gemmatimonadales bacterium
CGGGCTGGAGAGCCGGACCCAGCAGATCGATCAGGTGGAAGAGAAGGTTCGACTGCTGGGACAGGAGCTGGATCAGCGGCAGGGCGCGCTGGACAAGGCGACCGAGCACCTCACCCGCGCCTCGGCCCTGCGGAAGGAATCGGCGGAGGCCGCCCAGCGGATGGAGGACATCACCCGGACGGTCAGCGCTACGCTGAGCCAGGCGCAGGACCAGGCCGGTACTCTGCAGCGGCTGGCAGGGGAGCTGGAGACGCGGGCCTCCGCGCTCAAGTCCATCGACCGCCAGCTCAGCCACTTTGAGGAGTTGCTCAACAAGTGGGAGTCGGCGCAGACCGAGGCCGCCAAGGCACTGGAACAGACTCTGGCCCGGCAGGCCGGCGTCGAGGCCATCGAGGCGCAGGTCAAGCATGTCTTCGACCTGGCCGAGCGGACCATCGAAGACGTCCAGACCATCGGGTCGGCCCGGCGGGAGATCGAGGAGACCCGGGCGATGCTGCAGGCCACCCAGGATCAATTCAAAACCACAGAAGAGACGCTCAAGGGCTTCGAGTCTCGCAAGCGCCAGTTGGAGCGGGCCGAGCAACGGCTGGCTCGGGCCGAGGCGCTGGCCTTGGGAATCCGCGCTACCGTGGAGTCACTCACCGCTCAGAAGACGGTGGTGGACCACGCGATGGAGTCGGCAGGAGCGCTTGGGTTCCAGATGAAGCAGGCCGAAGCGCTGATCGGCGCCCTGCGTCGGGAGCGCGATCTGGCATGCGACCTCAAGGCGGCCATCTCGGCGCTGGGCGAAGAAGGCGAGGAGGTCGCGGGCAACGGTCAGGTGCGGCACCAGGTCTGACCAGGCAGCTTGTGAAAAGGCCCGGGAGTGATCCCGGGCCTTTTTTCTTGCTGAACCTTTGTGCTAACCGGTGGATCTTTTATTCCTCGTCTTCCGATCCCACTCCGACAGCGGCAGCCGCTTCGTTGATGCCCGACTCGCCCAGCTGAGTCAGCTTTTTATCGGCGGCCTCTTCCTCCTCCAGCGTCTGTTGCAGCAACTGCACTGCCTGTTCCAAGCCCAGGAGCTGAGCATAGGTGCGCAGGCAGCCGTACGCGGCGATCTCGTAGTGCTCGACCCTCTGGGCTGAGGCGATCAGTGCGGCATCAATGACTGCACCTTCACCGTCCTCCTCCATCACCTCTTTGCCTTCCTCGAGCAGACCTTGCATTCCCTTACAGGTCTTGCCCCTCACCGACTGTCCCAGCTCCCGGAAGACCTGCTCCAGTCGCCGGACCTGACCTTCGGTTTCTTTCAGGTGCTTGGTGAAGGCCTGTTGCAGCTCCGATGACTCGGCCGCCTTCGCCATTCGGGGCAGCGCTCTCAGGATCTGCTTTTCAGCGTTGTAGACATCCTTCAGCTCTTCAATGAAGAGCTTTTCCAGCGAGTCGAGACTCATGAGTTGCTCCTGGGGGTCGACCCCGACTTCTTGGCCGCGTCTTTCGCCTCATTCCTTACCTTCTTGGCGCCTTCCTTTACCTGGTCCTTCACGTGCTGGCCGGCCTGCTGGACTACTTCCTTGATTTCCGGCTTGTGCTCCTCGATCTCGGCCTTGACCGTCTCCTTCACTTCGCTCGCGGCTTCGACGGCGGCATCCTTGGCCCGCTCGACTGTTTCACCAGCGCGGTCTACCAGCTGGTCCCTGGCCTGTCCCATGAGCTCGTTTTCCCGCTGGGTGCCGGGCAGCAGCCACCCTAAGGCCAGTCCGACGATCGCCGCACCAATACCGATAGCCAGCGGGTTTTCCTCAGCCACGTGCTCCAGGTTGGTCTTGATCCGCTGGGTCTGCCTGCGCGCCTGGCCTCCGATCTCTTCGATGCGCTCGCCCGCGCGATCCTTCAACTCGCCGGCGCGATCCTTCAACTCGCCAGCGCGCTCAGCTACTCCACTGGCCGCGTCACTCACCGAGTCCTTCACTCCGCTCACCGTGCTACCCACCTTCCCGCTCACCCCGGAACCACTCTGCCAGCTTCGGCCCTGACGACGCTCGGGGCCGGTGTAGGCGTAGCGCGCCATGCGGTCTCCCGACACGTCGCTCCTGGAGCGCTGAGTGAGCAACCAGGTGACCCCGGCGCCGACCGCGATGACCGGAAGCGGGTTTTCCCGGATCACTTCCACCAGCCGGGAGCTGGTGCGGCGGGCCTGTTCACCCACATTGGATACCGCCCCCTGAGCGGCATCCTTGATGGCGCTCTTGGCTTCTTCCTTCAGGTTGCTGGGGCTCAGCTTGTTGCCCAGCTCGTCGATGTCGCGGCTCAACCGGCTGCGAGTCTCCTCGATCTCCCGTTCAATCTCCTCGGGACTCTTGTCTCCTCGGGTGTTATAGTCCGAGCCGACTTCCTGGGCCGCCGGCTCATAGGCGAGCTCGCGATTCTGCCGTTCGTACTCACTCATGACCGTTGCTCCTTTGCCCATTGGACGTCGTCTTTGATGGACTGGACGTCATCTTTGATGTTTTCAACCGAGCGCCGTGGTGCGAGCTCGGTGCGCTTTAGCTCCTTCAAACCCCGCTGGAGCATGACATAACCAACGATGGCGAGAATTCCGCCGACAATCAGAGCGGACCAGGCCAGCGAGATGTTCGCCAGGTCTCGAACCGCAAGGATGAGTGCCGCCATAAGGGCAAGACCACCCAGGTAGGCGACAAATCCACCGGCTCCCACCGAGATCAGATTGGCGGTGAGCTTGGACAACTTCTCGGTCATTTCCGTGCGGGCGAGCTGGACCTCTTGCCGGACCAGCAGCGTCATGTCCTGGGTGAGCTGACCGAAGAGCTCCCCAATACTGCGTTCCTGCCTCAGCTCAGGCATTGCGGCCTCCGTATCCGCCCTCGGCACCGCCGCCGTACCCGCCACCGAAGTCTCGCTCGGACCCCGTGTAGCTGCCACCAATCTCCGCGTCCCGGGTGTAGGGCTCGTTGTATCCGGTGTAGCCGAAGCTCCGCTCGCGGCCAAACCGCTGCTCCCCGCCATAACGCCGGCGCTCGGAGCTCTTGAGGAAGCGGGCGCCGATCAAGCCAAGCACCACCGCGCCTCCGATCATGAGGGCCGGCTGGCGGCGGGCCAGATTCTCCACGTCCTGCCGCATGGCTCGAGCGTCCTTGTTCCGGAGATAATCGGCGACCTGATCGACCTGACGGGCGATCGTGTCGGTGATCCCCGCGATCCGCGGCTGACCCTCGGAGCGGAGGTGCTCGGTGGTGCGCCGCAGTGCGTCGGCTACGGTGCCGAACTGGTCGGCAAACTGGTTCTTGCTCTCACCCAGGCTGCTGCTCGCCCGATCCCGAGCCTGCTGGAACGTGTTCTTGGCCTGATCTACGACTTGGTTCTTCACGTCCCGGATCTGGTCCCGAGCGGTCCCGCCGGACTGCTGGCCGGAGGTCTCGGCTCGGGAGCCGGGGACTTGGGTATTTGGCGTCGTCATGTGGTGCTCCTTTAGCGGACAAACCGTCACAAGAACCAGCCGCTGGAAAGCGGCAGGGCTGAGATCGTATGAAGTCAACAAAAAGCGTCTCTGACGGTTATGCCGCAGTGTTACAGATCACGGTTCTGAACTAAAAAAGAGCAGGGGTCTGGCACTGGGTTCCCGGTAAGGACCCCAGCGCCAGACCCCCGTTGACCTGCTGGAAAATTTTGCTAGAACGTTCTGCCGCCGCGGCCGACCCGATCCTCCTCAAAATCGGCCATCTTGTCGGTGTCGACGTCGTGATGGCCGGTGATCCGGCTCCAGGCGTCCTTCACCGCATCTTTCACGCTCTCCCAGGTCCCGCCGGCTCCCTTCTTTCCTTCGAACTTTTCCCAGCCGGATCGCAGATCCGTTTCTACATCGTTCCACTGCCGGCCCAGGTGGTGCTGGCCGGACTCGAAGCCGTACTGGTAAGCAGGACGGAAATCTTCGTAGTTCCGTCCGGAGGCATAAGGGCGCGACGAGAAGTTGTTGCGCCACCAGTTGTCTTCGTCATTCCAGGTTTTATTCTGCGCCATCGTATCCTCCTTGGTTGAAGTACCTGCGTCCAAGGATTGCTAGACTAGCGCAAGTCAAGATCGCAAGTCGTGATCCTCGTCACTTCATTCGGAGCTTTACGATTTGCTGCAGCTCCGCGGCCGCGGCGGGTCCGGTGGGACTTCCTTCTTCATGCTTGAGAAAGACATACGCTTCATTCCATGGCTGCTCCCCTATCCGAGCGGCCCAGGCGCTCAGCTGTGACACGTCATAAGCGATCCGCCGAAGGCGCAGATAGCCCCACGCGGCTGTTGGAATCAGTGGAGCGCCCTCGCTTTCATCCTCATCGACCACCACAAGTGCTACGTCCCGGTCGCGGAGCAACTGATACACCTCCTCGTCGAACCAGGATTGGTGGCGAAACTCCACTGCGGCCGGCCACCGGCGGGGCAACCGGCTCAAGAAGCTCTGCAGCCTGGCTGGATCCTTCCTGAATGTGGGTGGGAGCTGGAAAAGCGTGGGGCCCATCCGGTGTCCCAATGGGTTTACTGCCTGGAGGAAGTACTCTAGGGAGCCGTCCTCATTCTTGAGACGGCCGTTGTGGGTTATTCGCCGCGAGGCCTTCATGACGAACCGAAACTCGGGTGGAACCTGGCTGGCCCACGAGGCAAGAACACGATCGGAGGGAATGCGATAGAAGGAGTTGTTTACCTCGACCGTGGAGAACCGCGCGGCATAATGCGGCAACATCTCATCCGCGGGGATTTTGGGAGGATAGAAGCTCCCTTTCCATTCTTTGTAAGACCAGCCGCTGGTGCCGATGTGGATGTTCACGGTAGTCCGCAGTCCCCAGTCCCCAGTCCCCAGTGCTGGCCTTCACCCAGAAGCGTGGTCGATTGATTCTGGAGACCGACGACTGCGGACTGGTGACTAGTCCTCCACCAGCCGCTTATACGCCCGCAGATGCCGAATGGCTTCAGCCCGGCGGCCGAGCTGGTCGTAGAGGCGAGCCAGGTTGAAGTGGGCATCCGCAAAGCTGGCGTCGGTGTCGATAGCCTGCTGGTAGGCGGCCAGAGC
>DATKJJ010000416.1:0-3231 GCA_035543695.1 Gemmatimonadales bacterium
GGTTCCCCTTGAAACTGTCCAGCCGTTGATCGCGTAAGCGGCCCAGGACCCCTTCTCCCAAGGAACATCCATGACCTCCAGCACCTTCGCCTCCCTGACTCTGGCCCTTGGCGTGGCCTCCATGGTCGCGTGCTCTCACTCCACCTCCAATGCCGGCACTGGCAATCCCTCTCCGGCAAACAGCAAGTCCACCACTCCGCCTAATCCAGATCCCCGGGTGGGGCTTCGGGCCGGGAAGATGGACGCCGGCGAGGCAGTGTGGAATCTGCGCGTGGTCTCCAAGACCCCGCCCTCGAATCAGTTCGTGGGTGTGACCAACTCCGACCTGGCCTTCAACGGGCACTACGCGATACAGGGCAACTACAACGGGTGGCAGATCTGGGATATCAGCAACCCGAGCAAGCCCAGTCTCGCCGACGCCTACGTCTGTCCCGCCTCTCAGAGTGACGTTTCCACATATAAGAATCTGCTGTTCGTCTCGGGCGAGAACCTCTCGGCCCGGCTGGACTGCGGAACCGAGGGGGTCGAGGACAGCGTGAGCACGGACCGGCTTCGGGGCATTCGCATATTCGACATCAGCGACATAGCTCATCCCCGGAACGTGGGGAATGTGCAGACCTGCCGGGGCTCTCACACCCATTCGCTGCTGGTCGATCCCAAGGACCCCGCGAATGTCTATGTCTACATCTCGGGCTCCTCGCCGGTTCGGTCTTCCAAGGAGCTGGCCGGCTGCGTCGCAGCCATGCCGACCAAGGATCCCAACTCCGCCTGGTTCCGCATCGAGGTAATAAAGATTCCGCTGGCCCATCCGGAACAGGCGGCTATCGTGAGCTCGCCTCGGATTTTCGATAACCTGGTCGCCCCGCCCAAGCACGGCGAAACCCCCGCTGACAGCATCGAGGACGCGAAGAAAGTGGCCGAAGCCAAAGCCAACGGCGGATTCGTGATCTCCTTTCACGGGCACGAGCAGGTGCTCAACCCGCACTTTGCCGAGGCCCTGCTCGACAGCACGGTCAAGGCTCGGGGCGGAAGCGGAGCGCCGACGGCCGCGGACAGCGCGGCATTGCGCCAGTCCCTGCCAGCCCTTGTCGCCTCGTTCGTGGGCACCACCCAGCCGGACAGCGGCAGCGGACCGACCCAGTGCCACGATATCACGCTCTATCCCGGCATCGGCCTCGGCGGAGGCGCCTGTGAGGGTTACGGGCTGCTGCTGGATATCAGCGACCCGGCGCACCCCAAGCGGCTTGCTGCGGCCTCCGACTCGAACTTCTCCTACTGGCATTCGGCCACCTTCAACAACTCGGGCAGCAAGATTCTCTTCTCCGACGAGTGGGGCGGAGGGAGTCAGCCCAAGTGCCGGAAGACCGATCCCAGAGACTGGGGCGCCGACGCGATCTTCACCATTCCCAATCGGCAGCAGCTGCAGTTCCAGAGCTATTACAAGCTGCCCGCTCCGCAAACCGCCCAGGAGAACTGCGTGGCCCACAACGGCTCGCTGATTCCCATCCCAGGCCGCGACATCATGGTGCAGGCCTGGTATCAGGGCGGGCTCTCGGTCTTCGAGTGGACCGACGCCAAGCATCCCAAGGAGATCGCCTTCTTCGACCGCGGTCCGGTGAATGCAACGGAGATGGGAAACGGCGGGTACTGGAGCACCTACTGGTATAACGGCCACATCTATGGCTCGGAGATCTCCCGCGGGCTGGATGTGTTCGAGCTGCAGCCCAGTGGCTTTCTGACTCAGAACGAGATCGACGCAGCCAAGTCGGTCAAGTTGGACTACTTCAACACTCAGGGGCAGGTCAAGTTCACCTGGCCCGCAACGTACTCACTGGCCCGGGCCTACCTGGATCAGCTCGAGCGGTCGCAGGGCATGGACGCCGCTCGGATCGCTGATGTGCGGGCGCAGCTGGCAAAGGCCGAACAGGCCGCCGGAGCCAACGAGCAGCAGATGTTGACCCAGCTGGTTTCCCGGCTGGAGTCCGAGGCGAACGGAGCCGGCGACGCGAGCAAGGTGCGGCTCCTGGCCGGCGCGGTGAAGCAGCTGGCCACGTCTCCGAGTCTGGCGACGAAGTAGAAAATTGGGGAGGAGTGAAGAGGGAAGCGGGTAGGAATCGTCCTTATTCAAGGGGTTCGCATGGCATCAGCCAAGCTCATCGCGTTGTCAGTCGCCGTCGGTGTGGGGGCCCTTGCCGGGTGCTCGCACTCGGGCTCCAATCAGGCCGGCGCTCCGGTGCCGGCTCAGAGCAAGTCCACCCAGCCACCGACGCCGGATCCCCGGGTGGGGCTGAAGTCGGGCAGGACCGACGCCGGACAGGCGATCTGGAATCTGCGGTTGGCCTCGTCCACACCGCCCTCGAAGCAGTTCCTCGAGGGGATCAACTCCGATCTGGCCTTCACCGGACATTATGCGGTGCAGGGCAGCTTCAACGGCTATCAGGTCTGGGACATCAGCGATCCCCGGAAGCCGAAGCTGGAGACCGCCTACGTGTGCCCGGGCTCGCAGAGCGATGTATCGGTCTATCGCAACCTGCTCTTTGTCTCGGGCGAGAACCTGACCGCCCGGCTCGACTGCGGCACTCAGGGGATCGAGGACACCGTGAGTCAGGAGCGGCTCCGGGGACTGCGGATCTTCGACATCAGCGATATCGCTCATCCGAAGAACGTGGGCAATGTGCAGACCTGCCGTGGGTCTCACACCCACTCGCTGCTGGTTGACCCCAAAGACAAAGACAACGTCTACGTCTACATCTCGGGCCAGGCTCCGGTGCGGTCGTCGACCGAGCTGCCGGGCTGCGTCATAGCGCCCAAGGACCCCAACACGGCCCTGTTCCGGATCGAAGTCATCAAGATTCCGCTGGCTCACCCGGACCAGGCGCGCATCGTGAGCTCGCCCCGAATTTTCCAGGATCTGGTGGCACCGCCGACCCACGGCGAAACGCGGGAAGACAGTCTGGCTGAGGCCAAAGCCGTAGCCGAAGCGAAGGCCAACGGAGGGTTCATTGCCGTGATCCATGGGAAGGAGGAGGTGCTTCAGTCGGAGGATGTGGCCGAGCTGCTGAACCGCACGGTCAAAGCGCGGGGTGGCACCGGTGCTCCCACCGGCGCCGACAGCGCGGCGCTCAGGCAAGCACTCCCGACAATCGTTGACTCGGCGATGAAGGCGCAAATGGCGCAGGAGCCGGATTCCACTGCCGGCCCCACTCAGTGCCACGACATCACCCTGTACCC
>DATKJJ010000417.1:0-5363 GCA_035543695.1 Gemmatimonadales bacterium
CGGGCCGGAGGTGCACTTGGCGTGTTGGCGGTCATGGAGATGCAGGAACGGGGAGCTTATTGCGAAAGGACGTGGGTGCCGATCAGCCCCAGAACGAGCCCGGCGGCGGACTCGAGCGGGATGGTCCCGGTGTTGATCTGAACGTCATAGCCGCAGGGCTCATTCAAGTCGGTTTTGTAGTAGCGCTGGAGATAGTGCTGCCGGTCCGCGTCGCGGCGGCGGACGTCGGCGGCCGCCCGCTGGGCCGGGGCGCCGGTGCGCCGAGCCACCCGCTGAACTCGGAGATCGAAGGGCGCGACCACCCGGAGTCGCAGTACATCGGGTCTGCCGCGAAACAGACAATTGCCGCCGTGTCCCACGATGATGACCGGCGGGTTTTCCGCCGCTTCCAGCAGGACCTCGCGGGCCGCCGCGGCGACGCAGTCCGGATCGGTGGTCCAGGGACTGGAGTGCACCCGCGACTCCGGCGCGGTCACCGTCGCCACGGCCGCCAGCCGTTCCAGGAAGCTGGGCGCGTGCTCGTCCATCGCGACCACGTCGCCCTCCTCGCAGCTCAGCCGGGCCGCCAGACGGCGCACCAGCTCGTGATCGATCACCAGCCAGCCCAGTTTCTCTCCCAGCAGAACGCCCAGCTCGCTGCCGCCGGCGCCGTACTCGCGCGAGATGGTGAGCAGTCGAATCGGCTCCCGCCGGGCATCCCTCATGCCTCAATATGAATGCCGGCGCGAGCCATTGCCAACGTGATCTACTGGAGCGGGCCGCCGCCACTCCCCGTCACGTTGACGTTCACTGGACTGAAAATCTTTTCGTCAGCCGTATCGTCGTGGCCATAGCCGACCTGCAGCGTGCCGCTGCCGTTGTTCGGAGCCGTCACATCGAACTGAAAGTGGTGGTCGGCCAGACGGGTGGCGGTAGCCAGGGAGGTGGGACTGAAGGTCAGGCGCCCAAAGTGCTCCGCCTCAACATCGTCGAGGTCATCTCCAGCGGCGTTGAAGAACTTGACCTGCACCCGCGATGTTTGGCCCGACGGGAGAACGTAGGGTGAGTTCTGTGGGACATCGTTCACGATGAGATTGTAGGTTGCCGGGGTATGGTCCTCGACCGGGGCAGTCTCATCACTGCCGCAGGCGGCTGCCAGAAGCAGGGCACTTGCCAGAGCGATGCGGGATACCGGCAACCAAGCGGGATGAGACATCGGTCACTCTCCTATTCGTGGTCGGCAAAGCGGAGCGCGGCTCGAAGGGTGCGCGGCGCTCCAGGGTTGATGAAGCCGGAGGAACGGATCTCCGGATACTTGGCGCTGAAGATGTTCTGCAGCTCCAGATCGAGAACGGCGCCGAGCGGGGTCAGATGAAGTGAGGCCCCGGCGTCCACCACGGCATACGATTGGGTCTTCGTGCCCGGCTCACCGATGGGGGTATAGGGACCGGAAAATCGGAGGAGAGCCCGGGTGGAAACCCGAGAGCTCCACGCCGTCTGCACTCCCACTCGCCCCAACCACTCCGCCACGTTCGGCACGGGATCGCCCGGCTCCAGCGGCTCGATGTGAAATGAGGGACGGAGGGGCTTGCCATCGGGGCCCTCCAGCAGCTGCGGCACGATCAGCGGTGTGGGAGAAGAGCCCGGATCGCCTTTGACATGGGCGTCGTTCCAGGTCCCGTCGAGCGTAAGGCTGACCTGCTGACTCACCCGCAGCTCGGCGTCGAGGTTCACCCCCTGCCGGAGGCTCTCTCCCGTGGGCAGGACCTCGCGGGTGACCGGATCCTGAATGCGTTCGTGCGACACATCCAGCCGGAACAATGCCAGCTGGGCGGTGAGAGATCCGCCATCGTATCGCGCCCCCAGCTCCTTGCTCCAGCCGCGAACCGGCTCCAGCGAGGGGTCACCGATGACGCCGGGTGCCCCGCGGAATCCGGCGCTCAACGATCCCAGGAGCGACCAGCCGCCAGATATCAGATATCGCAGGCCGAGCTTGGGGCTGACGACAACGTCGCCATCGTCCTGTTGCGGCGTCCCCGCCACCCGGTCGAGACTCTGGTAATGCACTGCGTCCGCCCGGGTGCCCAGGTCGAGGGCCACATGGGCGCCCATCAGTGTTCGCCAGCGGACAAAGGCGCCACCTCCCAGGTATTCCGCGTCGTAGCCCTTCTCCGGAGTCAGCACGGTCCGCTGGAAGGTGTTGTACAAATCGTAGTTGGCGAAGTCGGCTCGCCCGTCCAGCCCGGCACTCACGTCGCCCCCGCCCAGCGGGTGGCTCAGCTGAAAGCGGGCCCCCACCGCATTCCGGCGGTCGAGCTCGTCGCTTTGATTCAGCAGGCCGTCCTCGGGTATGGTGAGGAACACGTCGGAGTGGACGTGCTGCAACCAGGCAGTGGCTTCGATGCCGGTGGTCCCGGCCACGGTGCTGAATCGGCCATGGGCAATCCCGCGATAGGCCGAGCCGCCGTCGGTCGGATTCATGGCGGAGGTCAGGTCACCCGCGTTGTACTGATCCACCGACAGAAACCCCGGTGAGTCCCAGCTCGAGCCGTAGAGCGCGAGGCCACCCTCGAGCCGGCCGGAGCCCACTTGCCGCCAGCCGCGGAGCAGGCCATTGCCCAGCCAGTAGGACGAGTTGTCCCGCCATCCCTGTTGCCGCTGCCCATCTCCAGCCAGCAGGTACCCGCCCTGGTCTCCCCTGGCCCCGGTGCGGAGCCACCCGCCGGCATCGCCATAGCTGGACGCCGAGAGACTGCCGGTGGTGCCCACCGCATCGGCCGCGGTGAAGACCTCGACCACGCCGGCCATCGCGAAATCACCGTAGAGCGGACTGGCCGGACCGGTGATCACCCGGAGCGAGCTCACCGCGGCAGGAGAGAGAATGCTCCAGTCGGAATAGCCTTCGACGTGCCCGTGCACCGGCAGATTGATGGGCACTCCGTCGAGCACCAGCAGCACGTCGGAGGAATGGTCGGAGGAAAACCCGCGGATCACTGCATCGGAGGCAAAGCCCGGTCCCTGCCCCTGCTCGTGGACTTCAATTCCGCTGGTGCGGCGGAGCAGATCGTACGGGTTGTTGGCGAAGGTCTGGCGGAGCTCAGCGGCCGGCACCACCAGCGTGGTCACCGGCGGAGCTGCAGCGCGCGGGCGCTCGGAGGTGACGGTGATGGTCTGGAGCCGCTTCACCCGGGTGGTATCCGCCCCGGTGGTGTCCCGGCTCTGAGCCGAGGCAGCGCGGGCCATCACACTGAACAGCAGAATCAGCCCGGCGCGAGTCCCCGTGGCGGTAAAGTTTCCTGTGCGGTACATCTCTGCACGCCCCATTGCCGTTCAGCGAGGCCTTGGGGCCAGGCGTGAACGAGCTCATCTGGTACACTGATCCCGCCGGAACATTTCCGGCGCGGATGGTTGTCAGACTGGGGAGTGAGGCGGGCCCTGCGCGAAGGGGAGGGTGTGGGACGGACGGAGAAGAACGAAACCTGTAGCAGTCGGTCCGGAACCCTGCTGCGCGGAAGTCAGCTGTCCGGAGGAGCCGGGCTCACTCGGTGCCCCGCTGAGCTGGATGCAGCAGAGATGGACTGAGCACTGGTTGGAGGCCGGAGAGCCGCTGGAATGCATCCCATGGGCGTTATGGCCGTGGGCGGCATGGGCGGCGGAGGTGCCCGGCTGTTGGACGCACCCCGGCATCGATCCCCAGGTAAACGCGCTCAGCGCGAAGCACGTCGTGAGAATCGCGGCCAGCCCGGAGCGGAGCACAGTCTTCATGCAGTGAATGTTGCTGCGGACTTGGGCGGGGGCAAGTCGCGGTCAGCTGCTCGAAGGGGCTCACTGGCCGCGGATGAGCCCCTCAAGAGACAGCCACCGTAAGAGTTACGGGATGTACTGCAGGTTGTTCCCGCGACGACTGCCGCCGATGACCTCGATCCGTCGATTGGCGGCTCCATCTTTGTCTGCCGTTCGCAGCTCATCCTGCCGCGCTGCGCACTGGGCGGGGATGACCAGGATCGGCACCTGCGCTCCCCGAACTACCTTGTCGGCCACACTGCCGAGCACCAGCCGGCGGAGACCGCCTCTGCCGTGGGTTGCCAGAGCCACGAGGCTTATCCGGGCGGGGTGGGCGAGATCGAGCAGGCTCTCCGCCACCGGCCTCGGGCCCACCAGAGCGGTGCCCGAAGCACGGATCCCTTTGGTCCGGAGAGACCCGGAGAGATCGCGCACATAGTCCTTCGCCAACTCGCACTTCCCCGCCGTCAGCTCCTCATCGTAGCCACCCGCGAACGGCAGCACTGCGTCCGGGGTGAAAAGCACCGGATACACCATTTCCACGAGAGACATCTCGGCATCCCAGAGGTTCGCGAGCACCGCGGCGGGCCCTATTGCCGTCTCGGCCAGGGGAGAGCCATCCAGCGGGACCAGGATCTCACGCATATCGAACGCCGGGACGGTGCCATCCGTTCTGGGCCGGAGCACGATTACCGGCACCTCGATGCTACGGATCACCTCGTCAGCGACGCTGCCCAGCCAGGCGCGTTCGATCCCGGACCGGCCGTGGGTGGTCATCACCACCAGATCTGCACCGATATCGCGGACATGCTGCACCAGGCTGGAGGCAGCCGGCCCGTTGAGAATGATGGAGGACAGGGACGCACCCAGCCGGGGGCGAAAGCGCTCGGTCAACTCGGCGAGGTACACTGTGGCTGTATCTATCAGAAGGGGAGGATACTGGCCCGGATGAACCAGCACGAATCTCACCTGGCTCTGAGTCCGTTCCGCGAGAGCAAGCGCGTAAGGAATGGCCCCTTCGGCGAGGGAGGAGCCATCCACCGGAACGACAATCGAGCGAAATACCGGGTACCGTGACATGGGAAACCTCCGATCAAACACCGGTGTGGGTGGCGCCATCCGTGTGCGAGCACCGATCCCAGCCCAGCGCGGCATACAGAGGACAGAAGCCCGTCAGGGCACTGCCCAGCGGGAGAAGACCAAGCAGCGTGAGATACTTCCAGGGTGTTTCCAGGGCTCCATAGAGACCGAGAATCATCACGCCCGCGATCAGCAGGGCGACTCGCTCGAAGCCGAAAATGTTGCGTCTCATGAGAACCTCCTTCGCCGGAACCCCAGGGTTCAGAGTGGAATGGTCAGTACGGCACAGGGCGAGGCGTGAAGCAAGCGGCGAGCGATGCTGCCGGCTTCAATGACCCCTGGAGGTCCGCCTCGGTGATACCCGACCACGAGGAGGTCGGCGTCGGTCTCCTGGGCCTCTTCTACGATCCGGTCGACGATCTCACCACGGCGGATGGCCAGTGGCACGGGGGGCAGACCCTTCTCTTGAAGAACCGCCTGCGTGCGGGCCTCCAGCGACACGCTCCTTCCCAGCGGGAGGT
>DATKJJ010000418.1:0-6074 GCA_035543695.1 Gemmatimonadales bacterium
AATCCGATCTGCGCCACCAGCCTCGGCGTGACCCACTGGATTTCTCCTGCTGGGGCCGGGCCCTCCGAAAAGGGCGAGGCATCGCGGTGCAACGGCACCAGGCGCCGGTGAAGCGTCTCCAGCGTCCGGCGATCGTATCCGGTGCCGACTTTCCCGGCGTAACGCAGCGATTTTCCTTCGTAGTATCCCACCAGCAGAGCCCCGAGACGCTCGCGAGATCCCTGAGGCGCGGTGTAGCCTCCGATCACAAGTTCCTGCTGGCGTACGCATTTCAACTTCAGCCAATCGGTCGAGCGTGCACTGACGTATCGTGAGTCTGCCCGTTTGGCGAGAATTCCTTCGGCCCCCTGGTCACAGGCTTCCCGCAGCATTGCGGCCGAACCCGAGGTCTTGTGCGGAGTGAACCTGATCGGATCGTCGAACCAGACCACATCGCGCAGCACGGCTTTGCGGTCTACCAGGGGGAGTGGGGTGAGATCGACGCCTTCATAGAAGAGACAGTCGAACAGATAGAGAAAAATGGGCACCTGGCTCCGCCGCGCCCGGACCGGGTCTCGCAGCTGCATCCGTTGTTGCAGGCGGGCAAAACTGGTGACGCCGCGATCGGGATCGAATGCAACGATTTCGCCGTCGAGCACTGCGTCGCCCCGCACCGCCGGCTCCAGCGCTTCGACCAGCTCGGGATAGGCACCGTTGAGCGGCTTGTGGTTGCGGGAGTAGATCCGCACCGTGCCGCCGCTGACGTAAATCAGCGCCCGAACCCCATCGAGCTTGGGCTCGTAGATCCACTTGCCCTGGGATGGCAGGGTCTCCGTGAGGGTGGCGAGCATGGGAGGCACCCAGGTTGGCTGGGCCCGGTAACGAAGTCCGCCCGGGGCGGTCTTGGCCAATACTCTCAGGGCCCGAGTGCTCATGCGCTCTGCCTCTGTAGCAATGCATCCAGATCCTGCTTCGATGACAGCACCTTCGCCCAGGGATCGCCATCCTCATCGAGAACGCCAGGGACGGTGTGAAGGGTAAAGTCTGTCGGATAGATCTTCTCCAACTGGTCCCAGTTAACCGGCATAGACACCGTCCCCATCGGATGCCGCCGGGGACAGAAGATGGAAGCGAGTGACTTTCCCCTGCTGTTCTGGTTGTAGTCGAAGAAGATCTTGCCGGTTCGGCGGGGAACCGACCACTCCAGGGTGATCTCTTTCGGCCACTGTTGCAGGGCGTATCGGGCTATGGTCTCCGCGATGCTTCTGGCCGCGTCGTAGTCGAACTTTCGGACAATTGGCAGATAGAGGTGCAGTCCGGTCCGTCCCGAGGTCTTCACGAAGATCTCCAAGCCGAGCCGGCCCAGCATCTCGCGCAGCCGGAGGGCCAGCTCGCGGGTGCGCTTGAACGCCTTCCGGTGCAGTTCGGGCTCCTCGCCCTTGCCCTCTTTTCCCGAGTAGAGGTAAGGATCCAGGTCGAAAATCACGAAGTCCGGATAGTTCAACACCGACTTCTCGAGATTGGCTTCAGAGCCGGAGAAGGTGAGGCTCCGCCCCCGCGCATCCGGAGCCGGGTCAACCCGGGAAAACCAGGGGTGCAGCTCCAGGCCACCCATTTGCGCCAGGAACAGGAGAGTGGGAAGGTTGTCGCAGATCAGGTACTCGCCGTCGCCCTCGTTGTGACTGGAGTAGATCCGCACCGTGCGAGCATACTCGGGCGGCTTCTCCCAGTGCTTCTGGTAGAAGCTCTTTCCATTTACCCCGTCGGGATATCGAGTGGTGAAGAGCGGGCGCCCCGCGAGATGAGGGAGCAGCCAGCGAGAAACTCGCGTGAGATAGCGCAGCAGGTCTCGCTTGGTCAGCGGTTTGCTGCGCCCCGCGCCGGGCCACAAGACCTTGTCCAGGTTGGTGACCGGAAGCTGATAGGTGTCAACCGTCAGGACCATCTTCGGCTGGCGCTGCTCGAGCTGCTCGAGCACGCTTCCAACGCCGGTCCCGACAGGGCTCATCCAACCTTCCTGGGCCGGCGAGCTGGCCGGGTGGCGCGGGAACGGGCTCGGGCCGGCGGTTTGGGCTTGGCCGCCTCTTTCTTGGCCGCCTCGACGCTCCGCTTGAGCGCATCAGCCAGATCGATCACCCTGGTGTCCCGCGGCGCGGGTGTCTTCACCACCTGCTTGCCTTCCAGTTTGGCCTCGATCAGTTCCGCCAGAGCTTCGCGATAGTGATCGTGATACTCGCTCGGGTCGAACGGCTTGCGGAAGATGTCGATCAGGGTAAAGGCCATCTCCAGCTCACGGTCCGATACCTTCACCGCACCGAGATCCATGCCTCGCTCCTCCCGGATCTCGTCGGGATAGAAAAGCGTCTCCAGCATGATCGTGCCGTCGTGGGCCCGGAGCGCGCAGAGTTGCTCCTTCTTCCGGATCGTGATCGTGGCGATGGCGGTGAGGTTCCGCTTGTCCAGGGCCTTCAGCAAGAGCGCGTAAGGTTTCTCGGCCCGCTCCGCCGGCTCCAGGTAGTAGCTGCGCTCGTAGAAGACCGGATCGATCTCCTTCTCCTCCACGAACGAAGTCAGCTCGATGGTGTGCTTGCTGGGGAGGGGCAGACGCTCGAAGTCCTCATCCGTGAGCTTGACGTATTGACCCTTGGCGTACTCGTACCCGCGGGCGGTCTCATTCCACGGGACATCCACTTCGTCGGTAGGACACCAGCGACGCTGCTGTAGGCGGGTGCCGCAGGTGGCGTGCAGCAGGTTGAACGAGATGTCCTTGCTCTCTGTCGCCCCGAACAGCTTGACCGGAATGCTCACCATCCCGAAGCTGATCGAGCCGCTCCAGATCGCCCTCGCCATGCGGGTTCCTCCTGGCGCCTGCGGCGGCGCTCGTGCGCGTTATGTCCGGAGCTGCGGGTCACGGTCATGATGACCGGCCCCGGTGTTTTCCACACTGGATCGTCGTTATCCACAGGATTATCAACATAACCTGTTGATAATTAAGGACTTACGACGCTCGATTATCAGCCGTTGAGGAGACGGTTGCTGTGGGGTGAGTCACACGCCTGTTTAGCGCTTGGCGGGAGGTCTGACGCCGGAAGTGCCCCCACCACTCACGGTGGTGAGAATGCCCTGCATTGCCTTCTGCCCGGTCGAATCCGCCAGCTTCGGACTGAGGCTGTCGGTGACCGGCAGGGCGGCCACCGGCAGGTCAGTGGTCAGTGGAGCCGGCTCGATCTCGGGGGAGGCCGACTGGACGGTGGCAGTGCCCCCAAAGCTGGGGGCGGTTGCCCGATGCCGCGGCTCGGCCACTGGCCGGAGCACCTCGGGGGGTGCTGCACTGACGCTGGCCGGAAGGGCGGGAATCATGCCTGCAGAGTTGGGCGAAGCAACCTGGCCCATCACGCTGGCAGGCACTTCCGTGAGCCGCCGCCGCACATCGACCAGCAAGGTTGGCTTGGCTCGAGCAACCAGCGGCACCGACAGGACCCACTGCGCTCCGCCAAGGAGGAGGGCTCCCACCAGGGCGATTCTCAGCTGCTGCCGTGGCTTGCTGCGGCGGCGGCTGCGGGTCTCCCCGGTCAGTTGTTTCGACTTGGTTTTCTTCTTCTGTGCCGCCGGTGCCGGTGAAGACTCGATCTTCGGCTGCGGCAGCGGGAACGTCATCTCCGGTTCCGGCTCGGGCTCCGGGGGAGGCTCCAGACTGAGCGAAGAGAGCGGTTTGGCCTGGGGGCCGGCCACCAGAGCCGCCTGGGTCAGCGGCATCGACAGCGCGGTCTTATAGTGGGGATGGAACTGGATCGGCAGCCACTTGCTCGAGGCGTTATGAAATATGCGAGCGCGAGGAGTTACCACTCCTCTCTTGATCGCCACGGCCAGCTCTTCCATCGATCTGAATACGGTTTCTTCGCCAGGCGAGAGCTCGATACGGTACATGCCAGACCTCATGAGCGCCGGGTTTCGAGCAAAAGGAGGTGCTGAGGAGCGCGATTTCACGCAACTTTCGCGCTCGGGTTCGATGCACTTTCGTTCATGCCGAGCTGACAGATCCTGCTCACTGCAACTGCTGTGTCTGCGGGTGGAGAGCTATCGAACCATCAACTACTTGGCGCACGATAGACGGGCTACTCTTGTGCTCCTTTCTGCAGCTTGCCTCGGCGGCAGAAAATTCGGGGGGATGAGTCACCAGAAATGAGACGGCCGAGGTCTGGTAAGTTGCCAATGGTCTTGCCGTGATCCAGAATCTCACCCGGTATTCCGCGGGGTTTGGATGCTGAAGTCGGCTGCCATTCAGGGGGGGTGGGTACTGGTGTCATGGCGGCGGGCAACGTGAGCGAGCGGACCGGTGCTCCGGCGCTCCGTGCCCAGCAGGTCAGCAAGCGCTATGGAACGGTGCTGGCGTTGGACAATGTTTCGCTGGACATATGGTCCGGCGAGTCCGTGGTTCTGGTCGGCGAAAGCGGGTCGGGCAAAACTACGCTGCTCCGCTGCTTCAATCGTCTGGTCGACCCTGATGCAGGACGGATCCTCATCGAGGAAGCCAACGCCGCCACGCTCGATCCCATTGCTCTGAGGCGGCGGGTGGGGTACGTCCCCCAGGATGGCGGGCTGCTGCCCCATTGGCGGGTGCAGCGAAACGTGGAGCTGGTGCCCTGGCTCCGCGGAGCAGAAAACGCGCGCGAGATGGCCAGCGAGGCGCTGCAGCTCGTGGGACTCGACCCCGCTCTTTTCGCTGAACGCTGGCCTCGTGAGCTCTCCGGTGGGCAGCGGCAGCGGGTAGCGGTGGCGCGAGCCCTCGCCATAAAACCAGACATCATCCTGCTCGACGAGCCATTTGGCGCTCTCGATGCGATTACTCGAGTCGAGCTCCAGAGCACTTTCGACCGGGTCCGCCGCACGCTGGGCGTTACCAGCGTGCTGGTAACTCACGACCTTCACGAAGCCTTCGATCTGGCCGACCGGGTGGTAGTCATGCGCCGGGGAAGGGTGGAACAGGTCGCCACGGCCGAAGAACTACGGCAGGCCCCCGCGGGCGAGTATGTGCGCGAGCTGCTGCTGCGCGCCAGAGTAATGCCGGCGTGACTCGGTCCGCCATGATCCTTGCGCTGCTGCTAAGCGTCAGCCCGGGCCAGGCGCAGCAGGACCGGCCAGTCTTCCAATCCAGACCGATAATCGTTGCTTCCAAGCCGTTTGGAGAGTCGTATCTGCTCGCGGAGATGTTTGCTCAGCTGCTGGAGGCCCGCGGCTTTACGGTGAGCCGGCGACCTGGCCTGGGGGCCACGGAGATTGCCTTCCAGGCGCTTCGCACCAACGCCATCGACGTGTACCCGGAATACACCGGTACCGGACTGCTCGCGATTCTGGGAGAGCGGCCCAGTCCCGACCCGCGCGATGTGTACCGCCGGGTGAGCCGCGAGTTTCGACGCCGTTTTGGAATGCGCTGGCTGCCGCCGCTCGGCTTTCAGAACACGTATGCCATAGCCGTGCGCCAGGAGACGGCGCGGCAATATCAGCTCTCCACCCTGAGCGACTTGGCTCGGGTCTCAACCCGTCTCCGGGCCGGGCTCACCGCCGACTTCATCGGACGAGCCGATGGTCTACCCGGAATCGAGAAGGCTTACGGGATCCGGTTCCGGGCCGCGCGCGCGCTGCTGCCCGCGGTGAAGTACCAGGCGCTCGCCGCGGGCGAGGTGGATGTGATCGACGGGTACTCGACGGACGGCTTCATCGCTCGATACAACCTGGTCGTCCTGGAGGACGACCGCCGCTTCTTTCCTCCTTATGAGGCGGCGGCACTGGTCAGCTCCAGACTTGCCCGCGAATTTCCGGCGGCTATCGGAGTGCTGACCGAGCTGAGCGGACTATTTACCGAGACCGACATGCGGCGGCTCAATCGTCGGGTCGAGGTGGACCGCGTGCCGGTAGACCGGGTGGCCGGAGGAGCACTGCTGGCGTTAGGGGTGACCCGGCCCGCCGCTGCCGATTCCGGCTTCTCTCGTAAGCGGGAGTCCGGTGTCGCCCGCTACCTGTGGGACCAACGGGGATCCATTCTAACGCTGACCCTGAGGCACCTGCTCCTGGTCAGCATTTCACTGGCAGCGGCC
>DATKJJ010000419.1:0-6160 GCA_035543695.1 Gemmatimonadales bacterium
AAGCAGTAGTCCCGAAGTCGTTCCTTGTTGTATCGCGGCCCCAGTAGTTGGGGCCGCTTTTGTTTGCCGGGAGGTCCCGCACTTCTGCTACGATAGCCCGATGTGATCTACGACCTAGTGATGTGGAATACCCCTGCCCAGATTGTGGCGTTCCAGCGGACTTGATCTGCCAACGTTCAACTAGGTAGGAGCGTCGGTCTTATGAGGAAACTGTTCTTTGTTGTAGCGGCTGCGGCCCTGTCAGCGGCCTGCCACAACCGTTCCGAGGACGAGACTGGTGCGGCGCCCGATCGCGGCGACACCACAGCCGTCACCGCAACGGACACCACCGCCGTGCCCACTGACAGCACCATGGGTCAGCGTCCGGGCGCGACGGACACCAGCTTCGTTCAGCAGGACAGCACCGCGGCTCCCACCAGCGTAGACAGTACCGCTATGCCGACCGGCGACACCACGGGCGCTACGCCTCCTGATACCAGCACCTCGTCTGCCACGCCGAGCGACAGCTCAAGCATGGGCGACATGGGCCAGGACAGCAGTAAGATGTCCGTGCCCGCAGACAGCACGAAGCAGTAGCCCGAATCGCACTTGCTTTACCGCGGCCCCAGTTTCTGGGGCCGCTTTTGTTTGCGGAGATCCCTGCAATCCGGCGTGTCGCTCTGGCTGATGAGGTGGGATGGGGAGCCTGCGGGATACTTCGAGCTGCGGGAGCATGACGTCGACTCAGAGCCAACCTCGAATCGTCCGCCAATAGCCCCCGCAGAGCCGATTCAGGCCTCCGCATGCAGCCCGCTCTACCCAGCTCCGGACCAGGCCGCGAGAAAACGGGACATCTCCCCCTCGCAAGATTGCGCGGTCAGGAGTGCGTCGGGCCTGCTGGACCTGACGCCTCCGCTCCAGTGTCATCCCGGGATGGGACACCATCCAGCTCGCTGCCCCAAACCAGATACCCAGCCAGCCGCGCCGTAAGCAACCAGCCAGCTGAAAGAGCTCGAACAGCAGGAGCACCGGCGCCAGCAGGAGGAGCGTCCGGACGGTGAAACAATGCAACATGATTCGCCACCGGTTGCGCATCAGGCAATACACCCGGAGGTCCGAATGCTGCCCGCCTGGACGGTGTGACAGGCCGGGTGTTCCTGTTCCGTGCAGGCAAAGCGCCGAGGGAACCGCCAGCAGTTGATGCCCGCGAACCCGGCTTCGGACGCCGAGATCGTGATCCTCGTAGTTGAACACGAAGCTGGGATCGAACGCCGGATCCTCTCCCCACACCGCCCGGTCGAGCAGGAAGCAGGCGGTAACCATGGAGTTCACTTCGACTATCTCCCTGGGCGCACCTTCCTGCGGCATCTCGCAGCAACGCGGAATCATGTGACCCAGGAAATGGCAGTCCGCGCCTTCATACTGGATGATGTTTCGCTGGTGGGCGTGAAGCACCCTCGGCATGGCTGCCACGGCGCCGGGGCGGCTGCCCATCGCTGCCCGCAGCTGGAAGGCACAGTCGGGCGCGATCGCGACATCATTGTCCACGAACAGAATCAGGTCATGCCGGGCCGCTCGAAGGCCGGCGTTGCGAGCCGCTGCCGGCCCGTCATTCTGGACCAGCCTCAGCACCTGAACCTCTGGATAACATTGTTCTACCAGCGCACGGCTTTCGTCGGTGGATCCATTATCAACCAGGATCACCTCGGCAAAGCGAAGATTGGAGCGGCGCACGGCGCCCAGCGAGTGAATCAGATGGGCAGCCCCGTTGTAGTTGATCAGGCAGAGGCTGATCGGACGGGAACCGGAAGCCTGTTGAGTGCTGATCACTGGCCTGTCAGGCGCATGGGCCGCCCGTGCAGCCGGTCACCCAAATCCGCGCCGAGCCAGGCGCAGACGGTTGGCACCAGGTCCAGGATGTTGTGGCCGTCTATCTGTCCGCCTTCTATCCCGTCTCCCGCAGCCACGAACCAGCCGTGAGTCCGATGGTTTCCCGCCCGCCCCGAGGGGATGCGTCCGGGCGGAGTCCAGCGAAGCTCACCATAGCGGTCGGAGGTGATCCCCGGCGACTCGATCGGCGAGACGCCGTTCCACTCGATGACCAGGTCAGGGAGTCGGTCGCGGGCAGGCGCGCCGGCTGGCGCGAGCTCATGCTGGCGGTACACGCACCGGACAAGAGGCGAGCCGGTCTTGAGGTCGCGAAAGCTCATGAACCCGGCTGCCAGCTCCCCGCAGATTGCATCGTACTCCTGACCGGGAGAGACGATGCCCTGCGGCTCACGGCCCCTGAGGTTCACGCGGATGTAACCGGCATGATCCATGGGGACGGGGAAAGCGCGAGTGGTGGTCCAGTCGAACATGCGCTTGGACCAGAGCTTCACCAGTCGGCTCTGCAGGCTCTGGGGGAGGCGGCTGGTGACCACCCGGATGAGCGGCCAGGGCAGCATCTGCTTGACTCGGTAGAGTGCGCCGCGTTTGGGGGGCTGGCCGGAGCCGCCGCTCTGCATCCGCTGTAGAATGTCCGGTACCCGGTCGGCCCAGGTGGTATTGGGCCCCATCCCGTGCACCGCGAACACCAGCGTAATGGCATCGGTGGGCGCCCCGGCCAGGACCCGCTCGAGCGCCCGGTCCGAGGCGCGATACACTTCGGTCAGACCGCGCTCCAGATATTTTCTGTCCTGCTCCGACAATCGGGTCCGGTCCACCTGGGACAGGTCCCAGAGGTAGTGCCCCCCGCGGTGCGTCGCGCCAAACACCATGAGGAAGAGATCCCAGCGCTCCTGGGCCAGCATCCTCGCGCCGATTGCACCCATCTGTTCGGTGGCCTGGATCAACTGGGAGGTGAGCCGTTTGAGAGTCCCGGCAGACTGGGCGCCGAACAACTCCGCCGGCATGGACGGCGGACCGAACTCGCCCTCCAGATTGTTCCAGAGCTCGGCCGGCCAGGCTCCTCGGGCAATCACGTCGTGGGTCCCCCAGCCCGCCAGGTGGACTCCATTGATCGGCTTGGGTGAGGCCACCGTCATCGGCACGTCGAGAACCGCGATCCTGTGCTGCTTGCCGTCCAGAAGCTCCCAGAATGGCTGCTCGGGAAACCAGGTCTCGTCGGCCAGCTCGACCTGCATCCGCTCCTGTCGCCAGATCTTGTTGTGGTAGAGGCCGTGCCACGCGACATCACGGCCGGTGTAGAAGGTGGGCCATACACCGCCGGCAAAACGAGACGCGCAGCCCTCGAGCGACCCGTAGGCGCCCCGGGCCTTGAGCCGGGAAAGAGTCGGCAGCTCGCCAGCAGCGCAGAGCCGCTCGACCAACTCCTGGTCGGCTGCATCCCATCCGATCAACAGAACCGGCCGGCGTGAGGTCATTGTCGTTGAGTCGTCAGTTATAAGGGTCGGGGGTGTCCACCCAGGCGCCGTCGGCGGCCAGACTCCGATTGCAGGCGTCCACCAGGGTCACGGAACGAGCACCGGCAAGTCCATCCGCAGCCGGAGAGCTTTCGTGGGCTGCAGGAGAGCCGATTGCCTGGGCCCAGGCGTGGAGCTGCCGGCGAAATGTGCTCAGCGTATCGCCGGGGTTGCCCATCAATTTATGGGCCACCGCCCGCAACCGCGTTCGACCCTCGAGCCACCGGTACGCCAGGGATCGGGGCAAGATTCCTCTCCGCAAAATGCCTCCCGGACCGGCGAGCAACTCCTGGCCGCCGATATCGATCTCCAGACGCTCGACGTACCCGGGGACGTGACCTGCCAGGCAGGAGGCGATCAGGTTGCCCCCGAACTGCAGGTCGAGCTGAATCCTGGTGCCTTGCGCATTCTGCTGCATCGATCGAGCTCGCACCCGGGTGGGGGCTCGGCCCATCAGCCAGGGTATGAGGTCGAGCTGATGGGACGCGATGTCCTGAAGCAGGGCTGCTGACCTGTCCGGCCCGCCTAGATGAGACGCCACCGGATTCCAGCCGAGCGGGTCGGAGCGAAGCTCGAAGCGAGCGGAGCGGACCGTACTGCCAGGCTCTCGCTCGAGCCTCGCGCGCAGCTCGAGGTAAGCCGGCCGAAATCGGCGGTTGAAGCCCATCCAAATTTGTCGGTTGCAAGAGCGTGCCAGATCGAGCAGCAACTTCGCCTCGGAGATCTGAAGCACCATCGGCTTCTCGAGCAGCACGTGAGCCCCGCCGCGCAACACCTCCTCCGCCAGTGCGCAGTGACTTTCGGGCGATGAGCTGATCAGAACGGCGTCGGGATGAAGCCGGGTGAGGAGGGGGGGCAGGGAACCGTCAGCGAGCACTGATGGAAGCCGGGCCTGGATCCATGCCAGCCGCTCGGGCCGAGGATCGGCGACACCAACCAGGGACCAGTGGGTCTGGGCTCGGAGTGCCGGCAGGTGAAATCGCTCGAACACCCGGCCACAGCCGACGGCAACGAGCCGAAGGGGACCCTCGGGCAACTGAGTTATGCCACCTCCTCGAATCGCGCCGTGAAGTGGCGCAACCAGGGGGCCTGTTCGGCGAAGCGGTATCCCCGCACATTCGCCCGGCGTTCCCAGACCTGGAGAATGGCCTCGACCACGTAGTCGATGTGACTCTGGGTGTATACCCGACGCGGAATCGCGAGCCGCACCAGCTCCATCCCTGCCGCAGTCTCCTGTCCGCTTTCCGGATCTCGCTTGCCAAACATCACGGTGCCGATCTCGACTCCCCGGATTCCCGCCTCCCGGTACAGTTCCACCACCAGGGCTTGGCCGGGAAGCTGCAGCGGGGGGATCTGGGGAAAGAAGGCGGCGGCGTCCAGATAGATCGCGTGACCCCCGGGAGGCTGCACGATGGGGACCCCGGCCTGAGCAATGTGCTCTCCCAAATACGTGGTCGAGCGGATTCGGTAGAGGAGATAGTCCTCGTCCAGAGCCTCATGCAGCCCGACCGCAATCGCGTCCAGGTCGCGCCCGGCCATCCCGCCGTAGGTGGGAAAGCCTTCGGTCAGAATCAGCAGGTTCCGCTCCTTCGCAGCCAGGAGCTCGTCGTTGGTGGCCAGGAGCCCGCCGATATTGGCCAGACCGTCCTTCTTGGCCGACATGGTGCAGCCGTCGGCGTAGGAGAACAGCTCCCGGGCGATCTCGACCGGCCGCCGCCCGGCATAGCCGTCTTCCCGGAGCTTGATGAAGTAGGCGTTTTCGGCGAACCGGCACGCATCGATATACAATGGGATCCCATATTCTTTGCAGATTCCGGAGACGGCCCGTACATTGGCCATCGACACCGGCTGCCCCCCACCGGAGTTGTTGGTGACGGTGAGCATGCAGAGCGGAACCCGCTCGGCACCGACGTCGGCGATCAGCCGGCGCAGGGCATCCACATCCATGTTCCCCTTGAATGGGTGACGGGCGGAGGGGATCCGGCCTTCCGGGATCACGAGATCGCGTGCCTCCGCCCCGGTGAACTCGATATTGGCCCGAGTGGTGTCGAAGTGGGTGTTGTTGGGAACTACATGTCCCGGCCGGCACAGCACCGAGAAGAGAATCCGCTCCGCGGCGCGGCCCTGGTGCGTGGGCAGGACGTGGCGAAAGCCGAAGATATCGTGCACCGCCGCCTCGAAGCGGTACCAGGAACGGCTTCCGGCATAGGACTCGTCACCCCGCATGACGGCGGCCCACTGCTCCGAGCTCATCGCTGCCGTGCCGCTGTCGGTCAACAAGTCGATGAGCACGTCCTCGGCGGGAAGCAGGAACACATTGAAGCCGGCCGCACGCAGCTTACGATCCCGCTCCTCGGCCGTCGTCATCCGAATGGGCTCGACGGCCTTGATCTTGAACGGCTCGATGATGGTTCGCATGGGCTGAATAGTATAAACAGCCGATGCCATTGTAGCGTGGGTCACAGCAGCGTCACCCCGTGCCGCCAATGATTGCGTCCCAACTTGATCCGGTGGATCTACCACCCAGTCTCGGAGCCGTCCACCGTTGACTAGAATCATCCTGCTCGCGGCAGCGCTTAGTCTGCTGCTCGGTTGCGGTGCTTCGCCGCAGGATAAGGCCCAGCTCGCGCGCCGCGCCGTGCAATCCTGGACGGCGACGGTCGAGAAGACCACCGAGGCAGTCCAGCGGGGTGCTGCTCCACGGGTATATGGCCGTCAGATCGTTGCGGCGGCGGTGGAAAGCAGAAAGAACGAGGCTGGTACCCCGGAGTGGGGGA
>DATKJJ010000420.1:0-3093 GCA_035543695.1 Gemmatimonadales bacterium
CCAGCATACCGCCGCCAGCACAAATAGCCGTCGCATGATCGCTGCCCTCGGTCGAAGATCTGCAGCCGCCGGGATCCGGCGGCGATGTCTATGAGGATGATGTCGTCCCCAAGCTAGGCAGGCAAGCTGAGTGTCCTCAAAAGAGGACACCCTGTCCCTCTTTGAGGACAGTGTCCATTGCCGTTTGAACGGCAGCAGGGCCCCTGGGGACTTCACAAACAAGGATCGTCAATCCTCCGGAGTCGATCGCATCCGTTCCGGCGCCCGATGTAGGCGGATACCAATCCATGGTAGCGCGCCCAGGCGACGCTGTACTCGTCGGCCCTGGTGCTGGCATCCGGCCGAGCTCTCTCGTATCCCGCCGATCCCACGATGTAGTCGGAGGACATGCCCCTGCACTCGCACCGCCCCGCATGGTAGCTCGACTGGAGCTGCTGGTACTCCTCCCCAACGTTGATGTAATCATCGGGAACCCGATCGCGTCCGGCAGAGCGATCTCGTAGGTCATCCGTTGCCGCTCGTACTCCGACCGACGCGCATCGTACACCAACCAAGCCACATTGTATTTGGACCGACGTGGCCTCGCACCCGCCCGACCCGGCTTCGCAGTTGCCTGCCCCTGCCGGAAAAGAGCCAACCTCCGCATTCAGTCCGACTTGCACCGAGAGTGGTGAGCGGAAATCGGCGTGGCATGATCTACGCATCTGCATGCCTCGCCGGGCCGCAGTCGGCGTCGCTCGGACACACTCAATCATTTTTCACTTGTGCCGTGGATGCTGCCGACCGCCGCGGTTGAACCAGACGGAGGGACCTGATCATGAACGCGAAGACTCGGAGGAAGCTCGAGATGGGCTCTCGGGCGCTGGAATTCAGCCGAGCCCACCTGGACGAGAGCTCAGGGTATCATGCGGCGGTGGCGCAGCTGGAGGACCAGCTCCAGCGTTCCAAGGAGCTCGCCGCCCGGCAGCTGGAGGGGTTCGTCGAGGTGCGCGCGGCCAGCGCGCGGAAGCTGGAGCTGACCCGATCGATGCGGAGACAGCAGCTGGTTCACCTCGCCCGGGTTGCGCGGCGGGCGGCCAAGGAGGCCCCGGAGCTGGCGCAGAAGTTCGTTCTCCCCCGCGATCCAGCGCCGTACCTTCCATTCAAGACGATGACCGGCACCATGGTGGCAGAGGCTCAGCGGCAGAAGGAACTGCTGGTCAAGCATGGGCTGGTAGAGCGCGTGCTCGACAGCCTGACGGCATCGCTCCAGGAATTCGATGCCGTGACGGAGCAGGGTGCCGCCGGACGTCGGGTACATATAGGTGCGAGTGCGGAGCTGGACGTGGTGGCGGACGAGGTGGTGCAGATCGTCAAGGTGATCGACGGGCTCAACCGCTTCCGCTTTGCGCAGGACCCGGAATTGCTGGCTGCCTGGAAGAGCGCCAGCAATGTTACCGATTCGCCTCGGCAGCCGGAAAAGACACCGCCATCGGGAGATCAGGCCAAACCCGCGGCCTGAGGAGACAACCATGAAACCAGCCCTTCCCACGCTGCTGCTGCTGAGCCTGGCCTATACGGCCGGACGCAGTCCGCAATTGCCGGCCGGCAGCCTTCGCTCACTGGCCGCGGCGGGGGAAGCCGCGAGCTACACCACTCCCTGGGCCGACAGCAGTCGGCTGGGCGACACGGTCTTCCATAGTAGCGGCCGAGTGATCACCACCGTCGCGGTGCAGACCGACTCGCACTGGGTGGTCCGTCCTCCGGTCCGGGAGATCCACGTCGGCCTGCCTTCCGGGCCCAGCCAGCTCCCGCCCGACAGCCTCTGCGCCTTAGGCTACACCGCGACCACGCTACCAGTGATTCCCAAAAACGTGCTGCTGGACCTGCAACGCACGCACGACTGCCACGCCGGCACCTTCGTCCAGATCCGGCGGGCCAGGCTCAAGAACTCCGATGGCAACCTGAGCGTGGAGGCGGCGCTGGCCGAGATCAAACACTGGCCCTGGGAGGAACTGTGCGCCCGGGTCAAGGACTCGACCATCCTCGGCTTTCACATCGGCGATGACGTGGTCGCGAAGGAATGGGGCCCCGCGCCGATCGAGACCCGGCTGGCGCAGTGGGATTCGATCGCGGGCGGCATCGCCGCCCAGTGTCCCGGCGCGCCGATCGTGATCCGGGCCCGTCCCCGACAGCTGGCCAAGCGAGACCACTGGGAGTTTTTGACCACCGCCTGGGCCCAGTATCCCGGACCGCTGCCCCGCTCGGGCACGCCGGAGGAGTTCTTTGCCGCGGAGGTGGCATCGGCCAAGAAGCAGCATCTCGGGCTGGTGACCGGAGTGAATCTGCTGGGCGGCGGGTGCGGTCCGGCGGACACGGGGCGGTGCCTGCCGGATATTCCGGGGACGTCACTCAAGGGCTCGGGCAAGAAGACCTATCAGCTGAGTGCGGCGGAGTTCATCGACTACAAGACCGCGGCCATGTTCGACCCCTATGTATGCGCCTCGGTAGACTGGGGCTGGGGTCCCCAATTCAAGAGCAACTTCCACTCGAGGCCGGAGATCCAGGAGGCGGCGAAGGCGTTGGGGCTGATCGCGAGTAAACGGAAGCGGGCGAGTTGCGTGCAGAGGTGAGGCGGTCAGGCGGTCAGGCGGTCAGGCGGTCAACAACGACTAGGGACTAGGGACTGGGGACTGCCACCTACGGCAACACCCCTCTCGCCACCGACAAACAATCCCCGCCCGAGCTGAACAGGTAGAACGTCTTCCCGTCGGCGCTCATGTATTTCGTCGGAATGTCGGCTCGCTCACCCGAGCCCCACAGGGTGCTGCCGCAGGTGGTGGTGCTGAGACCGCCGGGCCAGGCCCCCGCACTGGCGAACACCTGCTGCCAGGGACCCCAGGGGTTGGAGCCGAGGAACACCATCAGACCGCCGGTGAAGCGGGCGCTGTCCTTGGGATCGTTGGGCGTGGTGTCGAACACCAGGGAGAGCATGAACTTCCTGAGGCCGGGGTTCCAGCTCATTCCGCCACGTGGAGTGAACCGCTTTCCCACCTTGTAGATGATCCTGGTGGCCGACGACGCGCCGGGACACCAGGCCGGCGCGGACGGCAC
>DATKJJ010000421.1:0-4780 GCA_035543695.1 Gemmatimonadales bacterium
GCAACATCCACGATGAGATACCACACCGCAACGATCGCTGCGCCGATCAATCCGGTGAGCGCTCCCTCTCCGAGAACCGAATGTTCCCGCCTGCTCATGTTGGGCTCCGCCCGAGTGGTGAATGAGGTACCGAAAACCGGCGTACAGATTGTCTCTGGCGGCGTGCTGAGGATGTGTTCCGGGTCACCGGCGCTCGGGCGAGCCGGTGCGACTGCAGTTGTCGCAGGGACAGCCGCGCAGAAGTTGTTGGAAGGTGTAGATGCCGGTACTGTGGCCATCACTCCAGTGCACCCGGAGACCATAGGCCCCAACCAGAGCCAGGCTCAGTGGACGTACATCGGCCGACACCTTTGCCGGGTCGAGCAGCGGGCGCCCGCTGATCTCCTCAATGCAACCGGCGCAGGGACACGCCAGCCGAAGCGGTCGTGCCGGGAAGAAGGCCTCGTGGCCTCTGTCATCCCATTCGATGAGGATGCCGTCGTCGCGGCGGTTGATAGCGTAGGGGACAGGGAGCATGGGTGAGAGATAAGGAGGTAGGAGCTAGGAACCTGCCGCTGGAAAGATAAAAGACCCCCCGAAGATCGAGGGGTCTTTGATTGAGCTCCCAGCTCCCGGCTTACAACCAGATCAGGCCACTAAATCCCGCAGCCGTTCTCCGGTTTCGCCCTCGCGCAGACGGAGCAGAGCACGATCCCTGAGCTGTCTGATCCGCTCGCGGGTGACACCCATCATCCGGCCAATTTCCTCGAGGGTTCGGCTGTTGCCGTCGTCCAGACCAAAATAAAGCCGGAGCACCTTGGCATCCCGAGGCGGCAAAGCGGCCAGGGCAGCTTCGATGTCCCGCGTCTGGCTGTTAGCCATGGTGCTCATGTCGGTGCTTTCCTGCTCACCGCTGGTAAATCTTTCGATCCGCTCGTTGCCTTCCCCGTCCCGGGTGGGGTGGTCCAACCGGACCGCCTCCGAGTTCAGCGCGCTCAGCGAGCGAACCGCCTCGACGGTAAGACCGGTGGCGCGGGCGAGCTCCTCGGTGGTGGGCATGCGGCCCAGCCGGTCTTTCAGGAGCGTGGTGGTCCGGCCGAGCCGGCTCAGGTCTGCCGTGCGGTTCAGGGGAACTCGGACCGGCCTGCCGTGACGGGCGATGGCCGCCTGGACTGCCTGGCGAATCCACCACACGGCATAGGAGATGAACTTGACCCCCCGATCCGGATCGAACTTCCGGGCCGCGGTCATCAACCCGAGGTTACCCTCGCCGATGAGGTCCACGAGGGGGACTCCCCGGTTCTGGAATTTCTTGGCCACCGACACGACAAAACGCACGTTATGACGCGCCAGGCGCTCCTGGGCTGCGACATTGCCCTTGAAGGCTTTACGGGCGAGCTCCATCTCCTCTTCCCGATTGAGGAGGGGGACCCGGCTGATCTCATCGAGGTAGAGATCGAGGCTTTCCCGGCCTTCATCGATTGCACGGGCGATCTGCGCTGGTCGTACCGGCCGACGCTTGCTACGTGCCTTGATTGTCACGCTACTAGCCTCCCAGGGGACCATTGTCCCTTGCTCGGTGAACAGCCACGACTGAGGCCGAGCCAGATTTGAAGGGCGCCAATATACTACCTAAGATGCGAGAAATCAACACCTTAGATAAAGTGCCATGGGACGGGGAGTTGCGGCACACAGGGGATCCCGCCGAGGGACGGCGCCCTCGGCGACCGCGATGACTGCCCTTCGGCTGCTAGGATGTCGAAAGAAGGCAACAACCGTTTAATTCTGCAACGTACGCGACGCTCGATTCTGTGCTCCTCCTTTATGTGGGTGGTTTGGCCATGGTCTTCATGTCGACCGGCTTCTCGGTTATCTCGTTCTTTGCCCCGGTGCCCTTGGCGCTCAGCACCATGGTTTTGCCCTTGTTGGTGGTCATCCTGACCAGATGCCAGACCGGGGCCTCCGTCGACAGCCAGGTGTCACCATCGTCACTGCGGTAGTGGCGGGTCTTGAAGGTACCGGCCGGAACGGTCACTGACTCCTCACCCACGAAGGTGGATTTGGCGCAGATCTCCCTCCAATCGGTTTTGGAGGTTGGCGTCTGCCCCATGAGGCCCCCATTCATCTTCATGGCGGGCTGGTCTCCCATCTTCATTATCACTTCGGCCGGCGGGCTCGATCCCATTGCGGTGACATCCCACGGGGTGAGCATCTGAATGATGCTGCGCTTTCCCTTGTTCTGCATGATCATTTGAAACCAGTACATCCGCTTTCCCTCGCGCTGCTCTTCCTTGATCACCCCCATCCTGAAATGGTCCGGCCCCTCCTTCTCCTTGGTCTCCCATGCCATTTCCGCCCATTCGCCGATCGCCGGTGGGCGGGCGAAGAACTTGGGTATGTCGGCACAAGCGCCTTGGGCGCCGGCGACAGGAGGGAAAAGGGCAGCGGCCAGTAGAGCCAACCAGAGGTAGCGCATGGGACACTCTTGTCGGGGGTGCGTCGAAGTTACCCTGGGGACATGGGTCCGCAATCCAAGGCTCAGTGGCTGCCGCCGGACATCTGCTTCACCAGCTCACCGACCACATTCTTGGCGTCGCCAAAGAGCATCCAGGTACGGTCGGAGAAGTAGAGCTCGTTGTCGATGCCGGCGAATCCTGGGTTCTTGCTGCGCTTGATGGCAAACACGGTCCGGGCCTTATCGGCGTCGATGATGGGCATGCCGTAAATGGGGCTGCTGCGATCCGTGCGCGCGGCCGGATTCACCACATCGTTTGCCCCCACCACCAGAGCCACATCGGCCTGAGGCATCTCGGGATTGATCTCGTCCATCTCCACCAGATCGGTATAGGGAATGTCGGCCTCTGCCAGGAGGACATTCATGTGCCCCGGCATCCGGCCCGCCACGGGGTGAATGGCAAACTTGACGGTCACGCCGCGTTTCTTGAGCTGATCGTAGAGCTCACGCACCTTGTGCTGCGCCTGAGCCACCGCCATGCCGTACCCCGGAACGATGACGACGAGATTGGACTGCTCCAGGACCTGTGCGCCGCCTTCGATGGTCTCCGACTTGTATTCTTTCTGGTCTCCTCCCGCCTTGGCCTGCTGAGTCTGTCCGAAGGCGCCGAACAACACGTTGGTAAAGGAGCGGTTCATCGCCCGGCACATGATGATGGCCAGGATCAAACCGCTCGAGCCGTCCAGAGCGCCCGCGGTGATCAGGAGCTTGTTGTCCAGCACGAATCCCATCGCAACGGCTGCAAGGCCGGCATAGGAATTCAGGATCGCAATCACCGTCGGCATATCAGCGCCGCCGATGGGGATGATCAACAGCACACCGAACGCCAGCGCCAGGGTGATAATGATCGGGAACACCTTCGGCGCCCAGTCGGCTGCGGGATGCATCGTGAGCAGAACTCCGGCCAGCAGGGCTGCGGCCAACAGGCCCAGGTTGCTCACATTCTGGAACGGATAGGTGACGGGTCGCTGGGGAATCCACTTCACTTCCTGCAGCTTTCCGGCCGCCATGAGACTGCCGGTAAAGGTGAGGAAGCCAAGCACCACCTCCACGATGATGGCCACCATCCGGAAGGTGGTGAGATTCTCCGGTCCTTCCGAGAACCAGAGATAGTACTTGGCGGTGCCGACCAGCCCCGCGGCGAGACCGCCAAAGGCGTGGGACAGGGCGGTCCGCTGCGGAACCGCGGTAAGCGGAACCCGGGAAAGCGGAATGCCTACCGCAAAGCCGGCGACAATGGCCAGGGCAATCCAGCCATGGTGTACCACCTCGGGCTGAGCCCAGGTGACGACGATGGCGATGGTCATGGCCGCGACCCCGGCGTACACGCCGTTCCGGGCGGTAGCAGGAGTGTTCATCCAGTGGAGTGCGAAGATGAACAGCACCGTCGCGACCAGATAGGCGAGCTGCACGATGCCGTGGCTCATTTGCGGTCTGCCGGCTTCCGTTCCGACTTGAACATCTTGAGCATCCGGTCGGTGATCAGAAAGCCACTCACGATGTTGGTCATCGAGGCGAAGAGCGCGATGGCACCCAGGATGCGAATTCCCTCGGGATAGTCGGCCCCGGTCACGATGATCGAGCCAACCACGGCAATGGCGGAGATGGCGTTGGTAATCGACATCAGGGGAGTATGCAGCAGCCGGGAGACCCGGCGGATCACTCCCACCCCAATGAAGGAGGCGAGAACGAAGACGAACATCATGGACCAGAAATCGAGCGTTTGCGTCATGATCCCGCCTTCTGCAGGGCTTCCTGCGTACGCTGGTGCTTCACCGACCCGTCGTGAGTGATGAGCGCACCCTGTTGAATGACGTCACTGAGGTCGAGCTGAAACCGGTTCTCTTTGGTGAAGGCCTGCACAAACGCCGTGAGATTCCGGGAGAAGAGCAGGCTGGCGTGGAGCGGCATGGAGGAAGGGAGGTTGAGCGGCGCCAGAATGGTGACATTATGCGCCAGAACCCTTTCCCCGGGACGAGACAACTCGCAGTTGCCGCCGCCCTCTGCAGCCAGGTCAACGATGACCGCCCCGGACCGCATGGACCGCACCATCTCGGCTGAGACGAGACGGGGCGCGAAGACCCCGCCGATCAGTGCGGTGGTAATCACCACGTCCGACTGGCTGCACTGCGCCGCCAGCAGCTCCTGCTGGCGACTCCGGTCCTGCTCACTCAGTTCCTTGGCGTATCCACCACCAGCGGAGGCAGCCTCGTTGAGCTCGATACCCACGTACTTCGCCCCGACACTCTCGATCTGCTCTTTGACTTCGGGGCGAACATCGGTGGC
>DATKJJ010000422.1:0-4131 GCA_035543695.1 Gemmatimonadales bacterium
CTTCTCGACCCTCGGTGGTCTTGGCATCCAGGTGCAGGGGGTAGTAGTGATAGGTGATTTTATTGCCTGTTTTTGGCTGAGAACGCAGGTTTTTGGGCCGCCAAACGCCGATTTCATCGCAATCCTGCAGCAGCCGGCCCAAGACCTTGGTGGCTACAGGAGCCCATTCCAGGGCCCCCATCCGCGCGAGAAGCTCAATGTAGTGCATGGCCAGGGGAAGGTCCTTGGGGACGCCCTTCCCGTCGGCCTCGATCGGATCGCCCAGGATTAGGTGCTGAGGTCGGACGGTCTTTTTGCCAACCTGGATCACAAAGGCCTTCTTCGGCTCCGGCTGGGCCAGGTAGTGGCCCAGGCGCTCGGTGAACCCTGCCCGCTCCCGCTGCAGATTCGGCATTGACGCCAGCATCGCGACAGAATACCAACTCGGCGGGTGAGCTTCTGGGTGGAGCACCATCTGCTTGCCGGACTTAATGAAGGGCTTTTCGGCCAACGGGCCTCGCAGAAACTGGGAGATGGCACTGGCGATCTTATGCCCCGCACCCCTGAGACGGGGATCGTCGCCATAACCAGCCTCCGCCAGTGAAGCCGATGCCGCTTCCCTCATTATCCCTCGAGCCCAGGCCTCCGCTTCCGGATCCGACTTGACCGCCTTCTGAAACTCGAACAGGAGAGAGGGGTCTTCGTCCCGGGACAGCAGGCGGAATAGCACGCGGTCCGCGAGTTTGAAGGGGCGGCCCGAGCGCGGCCACTCGAGCTGAAGCAGCCGCCGGTACTGGGGGATGGTGCCGACATCCTTCACCCCCTGCGCGGCCGACGTCGCCAGGCCGAGCAGGTTCCCACCCCATATCCCGTTGTCCTTCTGCTTCTTAACCACGGCGACGGCGGTCTTCGATTCGGCAATGGCGAGGTGGGCCGCTTCGATGACATCGGGCGGGGCGTAACCTTGAGGGGCCAGCTCACGATACGTGCGATACCGGATCGAAGCCCCGGCGTTTTCCAGCAGCCAGGTGAGCGGAATCCGGTGCTCAGTGGGCAGGTCCAGGATCGCTCCGGGGTTCGGTTGGCGGGTTCGAGCGGCGGAGAAGATACGCGGTCAAGCCGTAGGGCGGTAGGCTCACCGCTGTTTCAGCCGCTCCTCCCCCACTTTGCGGAACTCCGAGCTCGGGTTCCAGGCGGGCTGGGCCGAGGCGTCAGCAACTGCCACAGCTGTACGGACGATGACGCGAAGCTGTTGACGTGCCCCATCGTAATTAAAGGAGGGAAGAACCTCGTCGCTGGGCTGATGATAGCGCTTCTGGGTGTATTCCTCCTGCTTCTTCTTCCCGTAATCGGCGGCCTGACCCACATAATGCTGCCCGTCCTCGATCGAGAGCCCGGGTACCCCGGCGCGAGCCAGGGGAAAGTGATCGGAGCGGAAGAAGGCCCCATGAAGGAGCGCCTCCCGGCTCTCGGTAACCTGGAGACCTTCTGCGGCTGCGGCCTGGACGAAAGTCTTCCGCAGATTGGACTGATCGAGCCCAACGGCGGCGACATCCTGGGTGCGGCCATTGAGGTTCATCACATCGAGGTTCAGGATCGCCGCAATTCGGCTCAGCGGAATCGCGGACCGGGCAACCATGGCCTGCGAGCCAAGTAGGCCAGATTCTTCGGCGGTGAATCCCACGAATACCAGCGAGCGCTTGGTGCGCACCCCGCTTCGGGCGAACGCCTCAGCCGCGGTGAGCACCGCTGCGGTGCCCGAGGCATTGTCTTCGGCTCCGTTATAGATGGAATCTCCGTTGACGGGCGCGCCGATCCCGAAGTGATCGTAGTGCCCCCCGATCAAGACGGCTTCGGATGCCAGGGCCCCTCGACCGGGGAGCTTTCCCAGGACATTGGCGGTACCGGAGCGTTGAATGGAGCTCCGGACTGTGGCGTCGAGTTGTACGCCGAGCGGCACTGCCTCGAACTCACGTCGTACCGCCTGATCCATCAACGCGCCCAGGTCCTTCCCGCCCAACTGAAACAGTCTCCCCGCCGCGTCGTGCGTGAGCCAGCCGGCTATCAGGAGTGACTTTGGCGGCTCCTCGATCCGAACCTGGGGACCGGTCCAGCTCGACTGCACCGTGGACCAGGGATAGGTGGCACTCTCCGGGGTGTGAATCAGCAGGATGCCGGCAGCTCCGTGCCGCTGTGCCTCCTCGATCTTGTACGTCCACCGGCCATAATAGGTCAGAATGGGGCCGCGGAAGATGGTGGAATCTCTCAGTCCGGGGTCGTTGACCAGGGCGACGACGATCTTGTTTTTGACATCGACTCCACGGTAATCGTCCCACTGATACTCCGGGGCAACGATGCCGTAGCCCACGAACACCAGATCGCTCTTGAGTGACACCAGCGAATCGTTCCGCATCGACCACAGTACGTAATCCTTGCGATACGTCAGGTCGCCGGACGCAGGCCCCGCGATGCGGACGGTGGGATTCGGAGTGAGAGTGATGATGGGAACCCGCTGATAATAGGTGCCGCTGTCACCGGCGGGCTCGAGACCCAAACGCTGGAACTGGGCCGCGATGTACTTGGCCGCCAGCTCGCCACCTCGCGTACCCGGCCGGCGGCCCTCCAGTGCATCGTCCGCCAGGAACTCGAGATGAGCCCGGAGCACTCGTTGATCGACTGCTGCGGCGACTTTGGTGCCAGCAGACTGGGAGCTCGAGCTCTGACTCTGGGCCGCCATGGGCACAGAACTGAGCAGGCACAACAGAACAAGGTCACGGGTCATGGGTATAATCCTGGAGGTGATCAGACGAGAGACGAAGGACACACTCGGGATAGCACGCAATCGCTGCATTTGGGCCGCCGGGCAATGCACACCTGCCGGCCGTGGAAGATGAGAAGGTGCGAGAGAAGGGCCCATTCCTCCTGAGGGAAGAGACGCATCAGCTCCCGCTCTACCTTCACCGGATCCTCCTCCGCGCTCAGCCCCAACCGCCGGGACAGCCGTCCAACGTGGGTGTCGACCGTGACTCCTTCATTCAGGTCGAACGCGTTTCCCAGGACGACATTGGCCGTCTTCCGGCCGACGCCAGGCAGCGTTCGCAGCTCTTCCATCGTTCGGGGTACCTCACCGCCGTAGTCGGCCACCAGCGCCTGCGCCATGCCGATGAGACTCTTGGTCTTATTCCGGAAGAAGCCGGTGGATTTGATGATCTCTTCGACTTCGGCCGGGTTGGCCTGGGCCAGCTCGAAAGGTGTCGGGTACCGCGCGAAGAGAACGGGGGTCACCATGTTCACTCGGGCATCGGTGCACTGAGCCGACAGAATGGTGGCGCAAAGCAGCTCAAAGGCGTTGCGATAGACCAGCGCGCACCTCGCGTCCGGGTATAGCTGTTTCAAGTCGGAGAGCAGCTCGGACGGGCGCAGAGGAGCACGGGCGAAGCGATTGCGGCCACTCGTCTTTCTTTTCCGCCCAACGGCGGAGTTCCCCCCTGTTGCGGCCCTGGTAACCTCACTGACCGTCTGTCCGGCTGACCGCCTGTCCCCCCGCCCGTCCCTCCGTCTCTCCGGCCGTCCGCCCGCCTTCACCGCCGCCTCCTGGCGTACGCGACGAAGTCGCCCACCGGACGGGTGTTCAAGATGTGGCCCGGGCCCAGCCAGCCCTTCCGGGCCATGTTGATTCCAAACTCCACGTAGCTCAATCCCGACACGCTGTGGGCGTCGGCGCCGATGGAGATGACGACGCCGCTGTCACGCGCCCGGCGAACTGCCCGCCAGTCGAGATCCAGCCGGTGCGGATCGGCGTTGATCTCCAGCACCACTCCGGTTTCGGCGGCTTTGCCGATCACCGCGTCCAGATCCACCGGGTAGGGGTCGCGGGAGAGCAGCAGTCGGCCGGTGGGGTGGCCGATGATGGTCAGGTAGGGGTTGTCCATTGCCGCCAGCATGCGAGTGGTCATGTCTTTCTCGCCCATGTTGAAGCGGCTGTGCACCGATGCGATGACGAAGTCGAGCCGCTCGAGGATTCGTTCGTCGTAATCCACCCGCCCATCCTGCAGGATGTCGGCCTCGATGCCTTTCAGCACCCGAAAGCCATCGAGCCGGCTGTTGACCTCATCGATCTCGTCCGCCTGTCGAGCAAGGTCATCCGGCCGC
>DATKJJ010000423.1:0-2842 GCA_035543695.1 Gemmatimonadales bacterium
CGGATACCACCTCTGGGCAGAGGCTTACGACCGCGACCTGAGTGACGTCTTTGCCGTGCAGGAGGAGATCGCGCAGGCGATCGTCGGCGCGCTCCGGGTGAAGCTCAGCGGTGAGGCAACTGCGATGGTTGTCCGTACGACCGCCGACCTCACAGCGTATGATCTCTACCTCAGGGGACGGCACGCCGTTAACCAGCGTACCGGTGCATCCCTGCTGCAGGCGGTGGAGTACTTCGAGCAGGCCGTCGCGCGTGACCCGCGCTTTGCGCAGGCGTATGCCGGGCTGGCCGACGCTTACGTGCTGCTGCCGGGCTACAGCGTGAGCAACTCGTCGGAGGCATGGCCGAAGGGCCGGGCGGCTGCGGAGCGGGCGCTCGCGCTCGACAGCACCCTGGCAGAGGCCCATACCACGCTCGCCTACGGCAAGTTCTTATTCGAATCGGAGTGGCGCGAGGCCGAGCAGGGCTTCCGCCGGGCGATCGCGCTGAATCCGGATTACGCCACCGCGCATCATTGGTATGGCGATTTTCTCGGCGGGCGGGGAAACCTGGAAGGTTACCTGCAGGAGATCCGGCGCGCCCAGGCGCTCGACCCACTCTCGCAGCAGATCGGCACTGAGGTGGGACGCGCGCTCTACGCGCTCCGAAGGAATGACGAGGCTGTCACCCAGCTCCAGCAGGTGCTTCGAGCCGATCCGGCGTTCGCCGGCGCTCACGTCACTCTGGGGCGAGTGTACGTCGAGCAGGGGAGGATGGCGGAGGCCATCGGCGAGTTCCAAAGGGCAGTGGAGCTCAGGGGTCGCAACGCCTTGGACGTGGCGTATCTCGCGGCCGCGTATGCCGTGGCGGGCAAGAGGAGCGAAGCCCAGCGGTTGCTCGTCGAGCTCGAGAGGCGCTCACGTCGCGAGCAGGTCCCGCCGACGGTACTCGCGATTGTCCATATAGCGTTGGGCGAAGACGAACGCGCCTTCGATTTGCTGGACCGGGCCATCGCCGAACACGATGGATGGTTCGCTGAATTTATCTTCCATCCAACCTTCGACCCTTTGCGGTCGCACCCACGCTACACCGTGCTGCTGCAGGCGCTGGGGCTGAGATAGTCATATCAGCCGCCTCTCCCGAACTGCAACCCCTCCTTGGCATGCCAACCGAGACATCTGGACATAAGAACGGGCTCCACGAAGGAGCCCGGAGGTTGCGGCGTACCGTTGCGACTTCCACTTCAGCTCCCGAGGAGGGACTCGAACCCCCGACCCGGTGATTAACAGTCACCTGCTCTACCAACTGAGCTACTCGGGAAAATTCATTCTTGCAGCGGACGGAATCTCGCCAGAGGTCCCGGAAGGGTCAAGCAGCCGATCACCGGTCGTTGGCAACCGAATCGAGCCGCGCATTCCGCGCCGCCGCCGAGTCATCGGCTCTCAGTGCTCCCCTGACACCCTGGGCTCCGGGAAGGTTCGAGGCGCCGATTGCGCTGTCTCGCGCTCGCTGGGACCGGGCATCTCGCGACGGCGAGGGATGGGAAGAACAGCCGATCACCAGCAGGGTGGCAGTCCAGAGCCAGAGGCGAGCAGAAGCCATGGGAAATCCCGCGAAAAGGGGTGTTCAAATGTAGTTTCCCCGGTGCCAGAATCTGCGCCTCATGGTGAGCGGAGTTACAGTAGGAATCGGCTGTGCCACGGTAACTTCTTCGGGTACCGTCCGAAAACCCGGTCAGCGCATAACCAGCTTGCGTCTCACGGAAGTGGATCGTCGTCGAGCGTTGTCAAGTGGAGTATCGCTCGCGAGCAGCTCCAAATTTCACTCCGTAGTTTCTTGACATCGGCATTTCCGGGACTGCATTCTAAGTCATTGCCTTTTCAAATGTTACAGAACCGATACTACTACTTTCTTCAAACCGGCTTACCTTTTTGCCAATGGCCCTTCCTCCACTGATTGGGCACGCGGGTCTCCGGGCTCGCCTGGCTCAGGCAGTAGCAAAGGGCACCCTGCCCCAGGTCATTCTACTGACCGGGCCGGCCGGAGTGGGTAAGCAGCGGCTCGCGTTGTGGCTCGCACAGCTGGTCCTCTGTGAGCGCCGCGGCAACGAGCCCTGTGGAGAGTGCCGGGCCTGCCGCCTGGCAGCGTCGCTCTCCCATCCCGATCTGCATTGGTTCGTCCCGATCCCGAGACCCAAGGTCTCGGATCCGGAAAAGCAGGTCGAGGAAGCAGCCCAGGCGCTGGCTCAGGCCCTCGAGGATAGACGAGCGCAGCCGCTCTACCCCGAGAGCGACGGAATGGCGAGCCACGGTATCGCGATGGTTCGCCTGCTGCAGCGCCGGGCGGCGCTCACGTCGGTCGAAGGTGGCAGCCGGGTCTTCATCATTGGAGAAGCAGACCGGCTGGTGGCTCAGGAAGCGAGCCCCGAAGCAGCCAACGCACTGTTGAAGCTGCTGGAGGAGCCGCCACCGGGAAGTCTGTTTCTGCTGACTACGGTCGAGCCCCGCCGGCTGCTGCCGACCATCCGGTCGCGGGCGGTGGCGCTCCGGCTCAACCGGCTGACCGACGGCGAGGTGAGGGGGTTTCTGGAAACCTCCGTCCGCCCCAGGCCGTCGGCAGAAGAGCTGGAGCAGCGGGTAGCCGCGGCGGGAGGGGCCATCGGAAGGGCACTGGGAGGCGGCTCAGCGAGAACCAAGGCCCGGGAAGCTGCCCATCAGTTGCTCGAAGCAGTATTGGCGGGACCGGGCCCTGCGCTCGAGCGGGCGCTGAATCAGCCACCCTGGTCGGCGCGAGGCGAGTTCACCGCCATGCTGGACGCTCTGGCCGAGACGCTGGGAGACGCGGCTCGTGGTGCGGTGGGACAG
>DATKJJ010000424.1:0-3532 GCA_035543695.1 Gemmatimonadales bacterium
CTCCAGCTCGCGCGCCGGGAGCAGCTCTCCGGGAGTGACCTGGTGTTTGTCGGTGACCTCCTCCGAATCGGCCGCCGCGCGGGCCTGTGCCAGCGCACCGGTCGTGTCACCCTTCGCCCAACGCACCCACGCCTCCGCCGCATCGTGCTTGATCCGGACCACCCGCGACCAGTAGGGCTCTCCCTTCTGCTCCAGTGCGGTGGCGATCGAGTCGAGCGCCTTCACCTCGGGGCCAGCCGCATCGCCCCTGCCGCTTCGCGCGCTCCCAATCGCGTGGGTGAACCGGAGCAGGGCACTCGCCACCGGCCCCAGTGACTCCGCCGGCGCCCTGAGCTCCGCCGCCTCGACCCAGTCGCCCCGCTCCAGCGGAACCCTCGCGGCCATGGCGGTCCGGTTGTAATCGCTGACCAGGCCGCGAAGACTGGGCTTGGCCCGCATCGCCTTGGCCACCGCCGCTCGCGCGGCCGAGTCCTGTCCCCGCTGCAGATAACCATAGACGGCGTAGTCCACCGCGTGGAACTCCTCCATAGTGCCGGCGAGTCCCATCGCCTTGGCATAATCGTGGCCCGCCTGATAGGACCTCCAGTTCGAGGCGATGGTCTCGTTCCAGAGTCCGAGCCGGACGAAGATGTGCGACGGCATGTGCTGAGCGTGGGGCGCTGCGGGCGCGATCTTGGCATAGCGCCGGGCCGCATCGAGACCGAGCCGGGCGAGGCCCGGGGTGTCGGTGGCGTGGATGACATAGTGGGCCAGTCCCGGATGATCGGGATGCTGGGCGAAGAGCGGATCGAGAATGGCGATCGCCCGCTTCTGTTGCGCGAAGGTGGTATCGGTGCGCGGCGCCGTGGCCACCTGGCTCAGCGCGTAGTAGATCGCGACCTCCACGTCCTTGGGGAACCGCTGATAAAGCCGAGCCATGCTATCAGCGTAGCTCTTGAGCCGCGCCGAGTTGGGAGTGGAGTCGGGATCGCGGTAGAGGGCCGCGGTGGCCGCGATGAACCCGCGCTCTCGTGCGGTCCGCGCGGAGAGCGACGAGGCATGCCGGGCGGCTTCGGCTCCCTTGGCGAGCGCGGCATCGGTGGGCCCGCCGGCGAACGGATTGCCCCAGGCATTGAGCGCCTTCCCCCAGTACGCCATCGCGCAGCTGGAGTCGGCGTCCAGGACCTGATCGAAGGCGCGGTCGCCCTCCTCCCACCAAAACGAGTGGAGCACCGCCATGGCGTGCTCGAAGCGCTGCCGAGCCTGCGAGGTGCAGGAGACCGGAAAAACCACTCGACCCAGTTCACCGATCTGGTGCTGGTGGTCGTGCTCCTGCCCGTGCACCCTTCCGGCCTGCGCGAGGGTTATGAGTGCAGCGGTGAGCACTGTAACGCGGTAGTGGATCACGGAATGTCTCGGCGAGAGCTGCGGGTGTTACTCCGCTACCACCACCGTATCCCGCGGCGACGGCGGCGGAGGTGAAGTCCATAACCGCCAGGTGAGTCTTACTCCATCTAGTTCTGTGGAGCTCATCGCCAGGGTGTGAGTGCCCTCCGGTTGCCCGGTGGACTCGCCCACACCGGTAGGCAGACCGTATCGGGCGGGTTCCACCTTCATCGAGAACTCGAAGCGGTACCGCGCCGCGGCGCAATCGAACTGGGCCCAGTCGAAGGTTGCGCGGTCGGCGGTGCAGCGACCGCCCGACTGCACGATGTCGTTGGTCTGGGTTCCCTCCACCGCAAACCAGCTGCCCACGTCGCGCACCAGATACTCGCCCATGAATCCGGGGAATCCGCCGGGCTCGCCGCCGCCGCCGCCGCTGCCGCCGCCGGAATCGGGAGGTGCAGTTGGCGGAGAAGGGTCGCTGGAACCTGAAGGGGGCCCGGTCATGACGTCAGGCACACCGCGCTCGACTCCACTGGACCCGATGTATGCCACCAGCCGGACCACCTCGTTGAGATGCTCCGGCTCCCAGGCGATGAGCGTACGCAGCGAGAAGCTCCCCTCCTCGTGACACTCGGGAACTGGCGGAGGGCTGATTACGCCGCTGTCGACCGGGATGGGAGGCATGGGAGGGAGCACGCCGCTATCGATCGGCGGAAAATCGATTGAATCGGGTGGTAGCGGTGGGAACACGCCTGCTGTGTCGAAGGGCGGAACGGCGGTGGAATCCGGTGGTGAAGCGACGCCGCTGTCGGTAGGCCAGGTGCACACCAGATTGGGAAAGTCGATCTGTTCGCCCACCCCGAGGAAATCCTTGGCGACTCCGTCGACGCTCAGTCTGACCGACGTGGCGTGGCCGGTGAGTCGCACGATCTCGGCGGCGTGACGCAACGCCTCGGCGGCAGGCGAGTATCCGCCGGCGTCCACCGAGTCGGCCAGGCCGTCGAGTTGCCCGGCCAGCCGGGCGCCGTCTCGATCCGGGGCGGGCCCGGGTCCGGTGCCGTTGTCGCCGCAACCGAGGGCAAGCCCCAGAGCTGCGGCCAGAAGAAGGATGAGTCGCATGTGCTGGAGTATACCGGTCGGTCGGGCCGACGGCGAGCGGGGGAGGGGATGATCGACCGCCCTAGGCAAACCTTGCCGCCACCACGGTGACGTTGTCGCTGCCCCCGCCATTCAGCGCAGCCCCGACCAGCGACGAGGCAGCCTCGCTGGCCGATGTGCTGGTGCTCAACAGTTCGGCGATCTGAGCATCGGACACGTGCTTCATCAGGCCGTCGCTGCAGAGGAGGAGCAGGTCACCCGTTTCCAGTTGGACCTCGGAGATCACCGGCCACACATCGGCCTCGGAGTACCCGATCGCCTGGGAGAGGACGTGCCCCAGCGGCGAGCGTTCCGCCGACTCCTCGGGCATGAAACCCTGCTGTACCATCTGGCGCGCCAAAGTCTGGTCGGTGGTGATCTGGTTCAGATGTGGCGGGCGAAAGTGGTAGCATCGGCTGTCGCCCACCTGACACACGAACGCGCGGGGCCACTTCACCAGCGCCAACGTCAACGTGCTCGCCATGCCGGTCAATTCGGGACTGACATCGGTGGTGCGCTCACGAAGCGCGGCATGACTCCACTGTACCGCGAAGGTCAGATCGTTGCGGAAGGCCTCCAGCCCGTCCACTTCGACCCGGTCGAAGAAGTGATAGGAGCCGGCGACGTACTGGACGATGGTATCCAGGGTATGAGTGCTGGCCTCCTCGCCCCCGGCGCCGCCGCCTACGCCGTCCGCTACCAGGAGCAGTAGAGCCTGCGCGCCACGCCCGAAGTTGTCCACCATTTCGGAGGGAAGGCTGGTGGACTCGATGTCGAGGCTCCGGCGGAGGCTCGCGATGAGGTAGTGATCCTGATTGTGCTGGCGCACCCGACCGACGTCGGTGCAGCCGGAGGCATCGACCTCGGTCCCCTCGATGTTGACCGTAGTGACTCCGCTGTAGGGATGAAACAAGATGCCGTGCAGGTATCGGAACCGAAAGATCGCTCGGTACCTGGGCCGACTACCGTGCTTCTGAATGACCAGCAGGGATGCCTCGTGATAGCTGTGGGGCAGCTGATACCCGATGGT
>DATKJJ010000425.1:0-4674 GCA_035543695.1 Gemmatimonadales bacterium
GAACGCCGGCGCTCGGCCATGGGGCCCGAGGGCGGCATCGAGTGGGCGCACGCCGAGGCGCTGGCGCTAGGATCGCTCCTGACCGAGGGGGTGCCGGTTCGGTTTACCGGCCAGGACACCGAGCGCGGCACCTTCAGTCAGCGTCATCTGGTGCTGCACGACGCGGAGGGCGGCGCCACCCTGACTCCGATCGCTAACCTGCCGGGCGCCCTGGCTCCCATGGAGCTGCACAACAGCCCCCTCTCCGAAGTGGCAACACTGGGCTTTGAGTACGGCTACAGCGTCGCCGCGCCCGAGGCGCTGGTGCTCTGGGAGGCGCAATTCGGCGACTTCGTCAATGCGGCTCAGGTGATCATCGATCAGTTCATCACCGCGGGGATGTCGAAATGGGGGATGACCAGCCGGCTCAGTCTACTGCTTCCCCATGGCTACGAGGGCCAGGGTCCCGAACACTCCAGCGCCAGGCTGGCCCGGTTCCTTCACCTCGCTGCGGAGGGAAACATCCGGGTGGTCAACTGTACCACTCCCGCCCAGTACTTCCACCTGCTGCGCCGCCAGGCCAAGCGCTCCAGACAGCGGCCGCTGATCCTCTTCACGCCCAAGAGCCTGCTGCGCCGTCCGCTGGCCAGCTCCAAGCTGGAGGATCTCACCACGGGACACTTCCAGGCTGTAATCGACGATGCCTCGTTCGGGCAGCATCCGGAGCGGGCTGAGCGGCTGCTGATGTGCACCGGAAAGGTGTTTTACGATCTGCTTCCCGAGGCCGAGAAGCTGGGCGACAAACGCCCGGCGATCATCCGGCTGGAGCAGCTGTACACCTTCCCCTGGACAGAGCTACGACAGGTACTCCCTCGCTACCGCAATGCCCGGGAGCTGGTCTGGGTCCAGGAGGAGCCCCTGAACATGGGTGCCTGGCGCTACCTCGAGGCCAAGCTGCGCGAGCTGGTCGCTGAGGGACATCCGATGGAGATCCGATACGTGGGCCGGCCGGAGAGGGCGAGCCCGGCAGAAGGGTACCCGGCCGCGCACGCTGCCGAGCAGAGCCGTATCATCCGGGAAGCGTTGGAAGCCACAGCTCCGCGACCGTCCCTGGAGACCATGGCCAAAGCGGGCGAAGGCCAGGGCTAGGTCCGGCCCACGCTAAAACAAGAAGGGCGGCCTTTTTAGGCCGCCCTCTGTTGTTTCAGTCCCGCTCCTGGAGAGGTCGCTCGGAAGCCTGCCGTATTAAGGACCGGACCGGCTCCGAGAGGTGTTCTCCATAATGAAGCAGATACACCCCACGAGAGCGCCGTTGCATAAGGAAGGCGATCAGCGGGGTGTCAGCCTTGGCCGCGTTACAGTCCCGGCAAGCGAGCACCAGGTTGTCCGGACGATCGTACGCCGTCTGACCCCTGCGGGGCCGGACGTGGTCCAGGGTAATGGTGTCTTCGCTGGCTTCGTCGCCGCAATATGCGCAAACCGGCCCGTGCTGGGCCAACAACCAATCGCGGTGCGACTGCATGGAACGACCGGGGGAACGACGGAAACTAGGGACGGAAACTGCGGAATGTCTTCGAGATCTGCGTGCCACAAAGAACCGAGTAAAGGGTTGAATTTGGACCTGCAAGCAGGTCGCCTGACTACACCAGAGAAACCTAGCAAGAATGACGCCAAATTGACAGCCCGAGGCGGCCTAACCTATGGTCCGGCTGATCTTTTCTCCACTTCGGGTGCTTCGGCCCGGTGCCGGCCATCCACCAGGAGGCCCCACCGGCGGTCGTAGGGGTGAACCAGGGGCGTGGGCCTGTTCTCGTCCCGAACCATGGGCCTTCCCTCGTCGGCCCACTTGAATAACCCGCCCGAGAGATTGACCACGCTGGTATAGCCCGCCCGATTGAGCCAGGCCGTTACCCGCGCTCCCCGGTAGCCGGCAGACGAATAGACCACGATGGACTCCGAGGGTCGGCTCCCCCGCAGGGCTCGCATACTTGGCTTATAGGGATCGATCAGTACGGCTTCGCGTAGATGGCTGACTGCAAACTCGGGCTGGGTACGGGCATCCAGGATCAGCGGCTGAGGCTGCCCGGTGTCGTCCTGCCATCGTCCGAGGTCCTGAGTGCTGATCCATTTGACCTCGGGAAACCGGGTTGCAATCCGGCGCTGAAGGATCTCGAACGCCACCGGCCGGCCGGCCACGAACAGGACGATCCCTCCCACCAGGATCGGCAGGACAATGATGATGAGGAGGAACTTGAGCCAGCCGCGCATGGGAATCCGTTGAAAAAGACCGAAGGTCGGGATCCAAAACTTGGCTCGCAATATCGCGGAATTGCGTCTTCTCCGCCCTCTCTCCCCTCCCCGCCTTTTCCGCCCTCTCCGCCCTCTCCGCCTCCTATTATCTTCCCACCTCACCCGCCCGAGGGGTCTCCCCTGAACGCCGAAAGCACCCAAGCCCGAGTCGCTCACCCCGACGGCTCACCCTCTCTCAATCACGAAGCCGATATCCGCCCCGAGCTGGTCTGGCGCGGCATCAACGCTATCCGCGCGCTTTCCATGGATGCGGTCGAGCAGGCGCAATCCGGCCATCCCGGCACGCCCATGGCCCTCGCGCCGGCCGCCTATCTGCTGTGGACCCGTTTCCTGCGGCACAATCCGCGAAACCCCGAATGGCCCGACCGCGATCGATTCGTGCTGTCCTGCGGCCACGCGTCGATGCTGCTCTACTCGGTGCTCTATCTCAGCGGATATGACCTCTCGCTGGAAGACCTGAAGAACTTCCGGCAATGGGGATCGAAGACGCCGGGCCATCCCGAGCGAGGCCACACGCCCGGCGTGGAGACCACCACCGGACCGCTGGGGCAGGGCTTTGGGAATGCGGTAGGAATGGCCATGGCCGAACGATTCCTGGCCGCGCAGTTCAACCGCCCCAATCATGCTATCGTCGACCACCGGGTCTGGGCCTTTGCCAGCGATGGCGATCTCATGGAAGGGGTCGCCAGTGAAGCCGCCTCGCTGGCGGGACATCTCCGGCTGGGCAAGCTGACGGTGGTCTACGACGACAACCATATCACCATAGATGGCGACACCGCCCTCACTTTTTCCGAGGATGTGCCGCGGCGGTTCGAGGCCTATGGCTGGCGGGTGCTCGAGGTAGCGGACGGGAACGACCTGTCCGCCATCAGCCAGGCGTACGAAACCGCGCGAGCGGAGTCGTCCAGACCCACGTTGATCGCGCTGCGCACCGTCATCGCCGATCCCGCACCCACCAAGCGCAACAGCGCCGACGCGCACGGCGCTCCCCTGGGAGCCGACGAGGTCCGCCGCACCAAGGAGATTCTGGGCTGGCCCCAGGAGCCGAAGTTCCATGTTCCAGACGATGCTCTGGAGCACTGGAGAACGGCAGTGGGCCGGGGAGCCGAGCTCGAGACCGGCTGGCGCAAACGTCTTGCTGCGTACGCCGCGGAATTCCCCGAGTTGGCTCGCCAGCTCGAGCAGTGGCTTTCGGGATCGCTCCCCCGGGATTGGGATCGGACCCTGGCCGAGCTGGAGCCTGGAGAAAAACCGCTGGCAACCCGTCAGGCGTCGGGACTCGCCCTGCAGGCCCTGGCCACGTCCGTACCCAATCTGGTTGGCGGCTCCGCCGACCTCGGCGGCAGCACCGGAACCACGCTGAAGCAAGGCGGCAGCTTCGGTCCAGCCTCGGCAGGGCGGGTGATTCACTGGGGCGTGAGGGAGCACGGGATGGGCGCGTGCCTGAACGGCATTGCCGCTCACGGCGGACTGCGGCCCTTCGGCAGCACCTTTCTCGTTTTCTCGGACTACATGAAGCCGGCTATCCGGCTCGCCGCCATCATGCGGCTGCCGGTGATCTACATCGGCACCCACGACTCGATCGGCCTGGGAGAGGACGGGCCCACCCATCAGCCGGTCGAGCACCTCGCGATGCTGAGGGCAATTCCCAACCTGGTCACCATACGCCCGGCGGATGCCGGCGAGACCATGGAGGCATGGAAGGTGGCCATGGAGCGAAGCACCGGGCCAACCATCCTGGTGCTGACCCGGCAGAAGCTCCCGATGCTGACCCGAGGTGGGGTAGACGCCGCTGAAGGAACCCGGCGGGGTGCCTACATCGTGCGCGACCCCGACGGCGGGAAGCCGGACTCGATAATCATTGGGACGGGCTCCGAGGTCGGGATTGGCCTGGCGGCGGCCCAACTGCTGGAGCAGGACCATGTCCGCACCCGAGTGGTGTCGATGCCTTCATGGGAGCTCTTTGCAGCGCAACCCGAGAGCTACCGTGACGCGGTGCTCCCGCCTTCAGTTCGGGTCCGGGTAGCGGTCGAAGCCGGTGGCCCAATGGGATGGTCCCGCTGGACCACGAACGAAGGCACCATGATAGGGATGGAGGGGTTTGGGGCATCGGCACCGGGCGAGCGACTGTTCCAGGAGTTCAAGCTCACGCCCGAGCACGTGGCACACACCGTCAGGAGGCTGATCCATGCCGCCGGCTAATCCGCTCCTCCTTCTCAGCGAACTGGGGCAGAGCGTCTGGTACGACTACATCACCCGGGATCTTCTGAGCTCGGGCGAGCTGAAGCGGCTGATAGAGGACGACGGGCTTCGAGGGATGACTTCGAATCCCACGATCTTCGAGAAGGCCATCGCGGGGAGCCAGCTCTATGACGAAGACATCCG
>DATKJJ010000426.1:0-2366 GCA_035543695.1 Gemmatimonadales bacterium
ATGCGGTGGTGCGGCTCGAGGCTATCGGTCTCAACTTCATCGAGGTCTATCATCGCACCGGCCTGTATCGGTCAGCCTTGCCCTTTACACCGGGCGGGGAAGGTGCCGGACGCGTCGTCGCGGTGGGCCAAGACGTCGCCGGGATCAAACCGGGCGACCGGGTGGCCTCCACCAGCCTGCGGGGCTCGTACGCCGAGCTCGCCTGGGCTCCCATCGACAAACTGGTGCCCGTTCCCGATGAGGTAGAAACCAGCGTGGCGGCGGCCGTCCTGCTTCAGGGACTCACCGCTCACTACCTGGTCACCTCGACCTACCCTCTGGCCCAGGGTTCCTGGTGTCTGATTCATGCTGCCGCCGGCGGGGTAGGGTTGCTGCTGTGTCAGATGGCCAAGGCCCGAGGTGCCCGCGTGATCGGCACGGTATCGACCGAGGAAAAGGCAGCCCTGGCAACGCAGGCAGGCGCCGATCACGTCGTGTTGTATACCAGGCAGGACTTCGTATCCGAGGCTCGGAGATTAACCGGCGGCCAGGGGGTGGCGGTGGTGTACGATTCGGTGGGGGAATCCACCTTCGAAGGCAGCCTGAACAGTCTGGCTCCGCGCGGCATGCTCGTGCTTTTCGGTCAGTCGAGCGGTCCGGTGCCACCGGTAGATCCCCAGGTTCTCAATGCCAAGGGATCGCTGTATCTGACCCGCCCCACGCTGACGCATTACACGGCCAGCCGCGACGAGTTGCTCACCCGGGCCCGGGATCTCTTTGCTTGGATGGAAGCAGGGAAACTGCAGGTGCGGATCGATCGGACCTACCCCCTGGCCGATGCCGCGGCAGCCCACCGGGCACTGGAGGGCAGGGAGACGAAGGGCAAGGTCCTTCTTCTCCCGTAGCTACCGAGAGGGTTACTGGGTCGGAACCGCGGCGGGATCGATTCGCTTCAACGCACGGCGAGCCGAGGCGGCGATTTCGTCGTTGAGCTCCTCGTCCACCATCTGTTGCAAGCGGGGCACCGCGGCTTTGGCGGCGGGTCCGATCTCCATCAACGCAACCGTCACGGGAAAGCGGACCGAAGGCGCCGGATCGTCCAGAGCTTCGATCAGCGCGGGAACGGCCGCTGCGGCTTCGGCGCCCATGCCGGCAATCTCGTAGGCCGCGGCGTTGCGGGTTTGCGGCGCGGCGCCCTTGAGGTCGGCAATCCATTGGCTCAGGGGTCGGCCGGACGAGACGGGCTCCTTTGAGTGTGCGGGCTTTGCCTGCGCCGGCAAGCTCGAGCTCCCCAGCAAAATGGCCGCACCAAATGCGACGACGACACGCTTCAGCATTGCTTCTCCTGCATCGAGGTTGGCCCTCGTAGGGCCTGGAAGGAATATAAGCGGCTCCTGATGGTGAACGCCGCTCAACGCAGGGAAGCGTACAGCTGATCGAACAGGGCGCCGCCCCGCTCCAACCGGGTAGCGTCATCCGAATAGGTCCTGATCAGGCCCCGGAGCATGGCGGCCACGCCGGGAGCCTCCTCCCTCCCGAACTTGCCGTCCTTGCAGTCGATATCGTGTACGATCTCGCCGACGGCCCGCAGGGCGCGGTCGCGAAGACCGGCCCGGAGCACGATGGTCTCGAAGGTGCACCGGTCTCCCTCGTGGGTGTACTCGGCCTCATACATGTCGAACCGGACCTCGCCCCGGGCAGGACGGTAGGTCCTCCCAGCCACAAACCTGAATTGGGCCTTGGGGTCGATGAATCGCCGGATCAGCCAGGCGCTGGCGATCCGGTCGACGAAGACGTCGCGGCGGGTGACCCAGATGTTTCCCCGCATGCGCTCGATGGCTTTTCCGCTCACTGCCTGCGGCCGGTTCAGCCGAAGCTCGAGACGAGCCAGTGCGCGCTCCGCCATCGGCCCGCCGGCCGACCCGAAGTAATCGATGGCCTGCACCTCTTCGAGGCGCCGCCGGAGCCGGGCGAGGTCCGTCTCCATCTCCGGTGAGCCCTCCTCCGCCTTTGTGGTAACCGACAGGAGCTGCTCCGTGGCCGCGGTGATCTCGGCGTAATCAGGATCGCGCGCGGCGCGAAAGGCCTCCTCCAGCTCGGGGCGCGTGAATCCCTCGACCAGTCCCGCCTCACAGAGCGTGGCCTCGCCGCCCTCGGACACGATCTCCCGGAGCAGCCACCGGAAATCCTCGAGGCAGGCTTCGGTATGAGGCAGAACGTAGACTGAATTCTTCAGCGGCACCGCCCCAATCCGCTCCAGCCGCCGCCGTACTTTGACCCGGAAGTAGTCCGGCTTGGGGGGGATCTGATGGATCAGGAGGAGCCAGGGTGCGGCGGAAGGGCGGGGTGGCTTGACAGTCACAACTGAAGCACTCATATAGCAAGTG
>DATKJJ010000427.1:0-2062 GCA_035543695.1 Gemmatimonadales bacterium
ATGTCGGCTCACATCGCCCTGCCCGGCATGGACGGCGGGCTCATGCGGCCCGGCACCGTGGCTCCCAACATACTCACCGGCATCCTGCGTGACTCGCTCGGCTTCAAGGGACTGGTGATCACCGACGCCCTGAACATGGGCGGCATCGGCAATGTGTACGGGGCCGAGGCGGGCGTGCGCGCCTTTCAGGCCGGCGCCGATCTCCTGCTTCAGCCCGCCGACCCGGCCCAGGCGATCGATGCGATGGCGGCAGCGATTGGCCGGCGGGAGATCACGATCGAGCGATTGAACCGGTCGGTCCGTCGCGTGCTCGAGCTCAAGCGGCGGCTGGGCCTGTTCACCCGGCGAACGGTTCCCCTCGACAGCATTCCCTTGGTGGTCGGCAAGGCCGAATTCCGGGACGAGGCGCGCGCCATGGCGTCGCGTTCCGTCGTGATGGTGAAGGATGTGAGTGGCCTGGTGTACAATCTGCGGCGCACCCGGCCGCCGCTCGCCATGGTCACCTACGGCGAGGAGGACAACCGCTCGCTGGGCAACGCGCTCGCGGCCGAGCTCAAGAGCCGGGGATTTTCGGTGACCACGTTCAAGCTGTGGCCCGCCAGCGGCCCGGCCAGCTACGATTCCGCTGCGAGCGCGATAACCCAGGGCTCCGTGGCCGTGTTCGCCATCTCCGACCGTCCCACCGACCGGCGGGGCAATCTGGGACTGCCGGACTCGGTCACTTCCCTCATCTTCGCCACCGCTCGGGCTCGGCCCACCATCCTGGTGTCGCTGGGAAATCCGTATCTCATCAGCGACCTGCCCGAGGTCGGCTCCTATCTGATCGGCTGGCGCTCGAACTCGGTGACCGAGCAGGCGGTCGCCCGGGCCATCGCCGGGGTCACACCCATCACCGGCAGGCTCCCTATCTCCATTCCGCCGGCCTACCCCCGCGGGTGGGGTCTCCAGCGGCACCTCCCGTGAATGGAGCGCGGATCACTCTTGTCCTGCTGCTCACCGCCTGTGCTTCGAGTCATTCCCCTGATACGGCCGTTCCGGTGCCGCGGCTGAAAATCGATTGGCAGCCCGTCATCCATTACCTCGACTCGGCGGTGGCCCGAGGTGCCGCGCCCGGCGCGGTACTGGGCGTGACCCACGACGGCGAACGCTTCGTCTTCGGCACCGGGCGCATCGGGGACCTCGATGCCGGCCGTCCGGGAGCGACCACCATGTATGATCTCGCTTCTGTGACCAAGGTGGTGGGACTTACCACCGGGCTGATGCTCGCGGTGAGCGAAGGGAAGATCGACCTCGACGCTCCGGTTCAACGCTACGTTCCCGCGTTCGCCGGAACGGAGAAGGAAAAGATCACCGTTCGTATGCTGCTGGCTCACGCCGGAGGCCTTCCGGCCTGGAGGCCCCTGTTCCGGGAAGTGTCCAGCCGGCAGGACGCCTTCGCGCTGGCAGACACCACTCCGCTGGAAAATCCGCCCGGGTCTCAGGACGTCTACTCCGATCTGGGCGCCATCGTTCTCACCCAGGTGCTGGAGACCGTCTACCATCAGCGCATCGACTCGCTGCTGGAGCAGAGGATCTTTGGCCCTCTGGGCCTCACCTCGTTGCGTTACTTGCCCCCATCCGACTGGCTCTCACGCATTGCGCCGACCGAGATGGACCCCTGGCGGGGCCGGGTGCTTCGGGGCGAGGTGCACGACGAGAACGCCGCGGTGATGGACGGCGTCTCCGGCCACGCCGGGCTGTTCGGATCGGTGGAGGATCTGCTGGGATTTGCCGAATGGATGCTTGCCCAGGCGGACGGACGGTCAGCCGGTCAGGCGGTCAGCCGGTCAGCCGGTCAGGCGGTCAGCGAGTCGCGTCTCGGCCATCCCACGGACCGACCGACCGACCGACCGTCCGTCCGTCTCTCCGTCGTTCAGACGTTCACCTCCCGTCAAAACCTTGTCCCCGGCTCCAGTCGCGCGCTGGGCTGGGATACGCCGGACTCGGGGAGCAGCTCCGGCAGCCTGCTCTCGCCCCACAGCATCGGACACACCGGCTTCACCGGCACCTCCATCTGGATCGA
>DATKJJ010000428.1:0-9325 GCA_035543695.1 Gemmatimonadales bacterium
CTGCGCCATTACGGGCGCCAGAGCCGCCCGAGCTATGACTACCGGCACGGAAGCGGTCTCATCCGCTCTTTTCCGGGGGGGCCTTCTTCGAGCAATCCTGACACAGCGTAACTCCACGAAAATTGCAGATCAGGCAGAGGAAGGTACCGCAGTTGGCGCAGGGATACCCCTCGGAGGCCCGCTCCTCCCGGCCGCAAGCGCGACAGGTCATCGCGTCGTGTTCGTTGAGCTCGGGCATGGTGGCTCTAGGCGGTGAGGTTGTAGCGTTTGATCTTGTTGATCAGCGTCGCCCGGGAGATTCCGAGCTCGACCGCGGCGCGGGTCCGGTTGCCTGCATGGTGCTTGAGGGTGCGCTCGATGTGCTGGCGCTCGAGGTCTTCCAGACTGAGCGGCGTGTGCCGCCGGTCTCCGATTCCTGGCCGAGCCCGGAACTCTCCCGGCAGGTGCTCCACGCTCACTGCGGGCTGCCCCCGTCCCAGGATGAGCGCCCGCTCCAGTACGTTGCGCATTTCCCGAACGTTCCCGGGCCAGGGATACGCCAGCAGCCGCTCCAGCACTTCGCTGGACAGAGCGCCCGGCCCCTCGGGCAGCTCCGACTGCAGGTCTCCCATGATTCTGGTCAGCAGCGCGAGCCGGTCCTCGCGGGAGCGATCCCGCACCGCCGGCAGCGTTAAGGGCATGACGCTGAGGCGATAGTACAGGTCTTCGCGAAAACCCCCGCTTTCGACTTCGGACTGAAGGTTCTTGTTGGTGGCGGCCACCAGACGCACGTCCACCGTGATCTCGCGGGTGCCGCCCAGCCGGCGGAAAGTCTTCGTCTCCAGAACCTTCAGCAGCTTTGGCTGAAGCTCGGGAGCCAGGTCGCCGATCTCGTCCAGGAAAATGGTTCCCCGGTCCGCGATCTCGAAGAGACCCTGCTTGCGGTCTTTGGCGTCGGTAAAGGCGCCTTTTTCGTGCCCGAACAGCTCGGAATCGAGAAAGGTGGCGTTGAGTCCCGCGCAGTTCACCTCCACGAAGGGAGCCTTGGAACGCGGGCTGAGGTCGTGAATCATCCGGGCCACCCAACCCTTACCGGTTCCACTCTCACCATTGAGAAGCACCGTGGTCCGCTCACTCTGGGCCAGCAGAGCCACCTGATGGGCGAAGTCCTGCATGCCCGACGAGGCGCCCAGGGAGTCCAGTCCATGGCCCGGAGCACTCTGTACCAGCAAGGCTTCGTTGATTCGCCGGAGCCGCGCCTTGTCGGCCACCCGGGCAGTAGCGGCGGCAAGGTGCTCCATGTCTACTGGTTTGCTCAGGAAGTTTTCGGCCCCCATCTGCATGGCGCGAACGGCGGTGGCTACGTCGGTCTGACCGGTCAGGAGGATCACCGAGGCGTCCCGCTGGCGCAGGTGTTCCAGAACCTCCATCCCGTCCATCCCCGGCAGTCCCAGGTCCAGGATGACAACTTCTGGACGCAGGCGATCGAAGGTGGCGAGTCCGGCCTCGCCACTGAGCTCCCGGGTCACTTCATAGCCGAAGCGCTCGAAGTAGTTCCCTATGCTGCGTAGAACATCGACATCGTCATCGATCAGCAAGACCGAGCCGGCCATGATGAATTCCCAGAGCTGAGGGGTGGAGCCCCCCAAAAATTAGTCACTCGCGGTGGCTACGCCATGGCCTTGCTACGGGAGGGAACCAGGATCCGGATGGCCCCGGGAACGACGCTCACGGTAAAGGGCGTTTCACCGCCCGGCTCGCCATCGAGCTGAACCGGCTGGACTTCTTCCGCCTCTACCTGAATCTCCCGGCCCCGGGCGTGGCCGAGGGATGTGGCATCTCCCAGCGTGGCCGGCCCGATGCGAAGGAGGTCCCAGACTACCCGCAGGCTCTGGGGCAGATTGTCGGCGCGGACGACCACCACATCGAGCAGGCCATCGGTGGGCGTGATGCCCGGCCCGAGCCGAACCACCCGGGGAATGACTTCGCCGCAGTTGGCCACCAACACCATAGCGGCATGTACTTCGTACCTCACGCCATCAATGGTGATGACATGCAGGCTGCTCTGAATACTGGCGATGAGTCGGAGACTGGTCGCAACGTAGGCGCCCATCCCCCACCGACGCTTGTGCTGGGACAGGGTTGCGGCCATCACCCGCGCGTCGTACCCGGCTCCGCAGGCCACGGCGAAGTATTGGTATCCGCCGGGGCGTTCCATGCGACCCAGATCCAGCGGATGAGGCCGCGCGCTGAGCAGGGCCCGGGCCGCGCGGGCAGGGGATGGTGGTATGCGGAGATTGCCCGCGAGAAGATTTCCGGTCCCCCCCGGAATGATGCCCAGCGGCACGTCGGTGCCTACCAGTGCGGCCGCCGCCTGCATGGTGGTGCCGTCCCCTCCGAACACCGCAACGTTGTCCACCTTGCTGGCCACACCATACTCGGCGAGCTCCTTCGCGTGGCCTGGGCCGGTGGTGGAGAGCACCTCGACTTCCCAGCCGCCGCTCCTCAGCGTGTTTGCCACCAGGTCGATGCTCACGCGCGCGGTGCGCGCCGCGGCCGGATTGGCGATGAGCAACGCACGGGTCACCCTCAGAACTCCCGTTCCCATTTGACGTCGGAGCCAATCTGATACGTATTCGTGGTAAGTACCCCAAAGTCCTTGCGACAGGAAGTTAGGGTGGGCTCCACACTGGTCTGTAGACTCCATTCGCGACTGAACCGGAATTCCAGACTCGCGCCCAGATTGTTGTAGCTGAACTGGCCCAGATTTTCGGGACAGAAGCCTGCGTTCAGGGTCAGGAAGGTCTTGCTGCCGAGCTGCCACCCCGCCGCGAGCTGGGTGAGCGACTGCACCCCTCGACCATGCGCCACCCCCGGCCGAATCTCGATCAAGTCGAGCGGCACGCCCAAATCCTGGATCAACGCCCGCTCCAGCTCACTCGACAGCGCGCTGGAGAAATAGGACAACCCGGTCTGGAGGTAATCGGTCTGCCCGAGACGGGCAGCCTCGTTGGCGGGATATCCGGTTACCAGGTAGGAGACCAGGTCGGTTTCCGAAATCGGGGGACTGAACGTGCTCTCCAGCGTTACCTTCGGGGCATACAGCGTCCCCGCGATGTTGGCAATCACCGGGACTTCTTCCCCCCGGACGGCGCGAACCACGTGGGTCGCCCGGATGTCCAGGCCGGCATTGAGATCGCCGAAGTACCGCACCGATCCCCGGTCCACCGTAAAGTCTCTAGTGATAGGGCCGATGTGCAGGGTGTAGTTGCCCCGCAGTGCATCGAGGGTGCCGGAGGGCGTGTAGGTCTTTTCTGTTTTGCTCAGCCGGACCTCGCCGCCGAGCTGGATGTTCGCCTCGTTGGACCGAAGCCAAACATCCGAGCCCAGCACGACCCGTAGGTTCTGAATCGTCAGGGAGTCGAGAAATCGGTTCTGGAACTTGGCGGCAATGCTGAGATTCTGGCTGCGCAGCAGCGTAGTATCGACCAGGTCGGCGATGGTGGGATCTTCCAGGTCGATGATTCGTTTGCTGACCAGGTCGGCGAAGTAGAGGACTCCGTTGTTGGCGGTTAGATCGCCGCCCAGGGTGGCTTGAAACAAGGGTCCCCGCAGCCCCAGGCGGCCGGTCCCCGTGAAGGTGAGAAAGTTTCTCACGTCCAATGCCCGGAAGGCTTCTGCCTGAAAGGCCAAGTCGAGCTCGGGGTGAGAGAAATTCGCCAGCTGTACCGAGCCGGTGATCGCCAGGGTTCCTCCGCTCCTCAGCGAGAGGCTGTCGATGACCAGGGAGTCGCCTTGGAAGCGAGCTCGCCCTTGCAGGCCATCATACCGGACGCCCAGCCCTGGAATGGACATGGCCCCGTTCCTGATCCGGAGTCCACCGGCAAATTCGGGTTTCTCCCAGGTGCCCCCGACATTCATATCTACTGCCAGCAGCCCCCTCACCCGATTCACCGCGGGCGTCAACGCCTCGAGGATGCCGAGGTCCACGCTGTCGCCGCGAGCGTGGACGCTGAGTGGACCGGCCACCCGGCGTTGCCCGGCGCCTTTGATCGCCAGGTCCAAGGGGAGCTTGGTCTCGATCCGGAGAACGTTTTCGCCCGTCCTCCAGAGCTGCAGGTTGGCCTCCAATTTTCGGCCCGCGTAATTCACCACACCCTCCAGGAAGGGCGCCTGGAAATCGCCGAACCTTCCCCCGTTCAAGGTGGTGGTTCCTCGGAGAGTTGGCGCCTGAGCGGTCCCTCCCATCCGGACATCCAGGCCGACCAATCCGCCGACCGCGGCGGTGTCACGCTGCAGCACTCCGTACACGTCGTGCAGGTCCATTCCCAAAATGGTCAGAGCCAGCGAGCCCTCCGAGTTGCCGGGGATGCGCCCTCCCAGCTGAACGATGCCCGAGCCATCGGTCGCGCGCAGTGTTAGCGGACTGATCGCCGGCGCCGAATCGGTCAGGGTAACCGCAAAGCTTTCGTCCAGCCGATAGGTGTGCACCGGGAGGGTGAAGGCCAGGCTGTCGAACATCGCCACCTGGGTGGCCTCATGACGCCACCAGCGGCCCGAGCCATCGAGCCGGGAATCGGTTCCGATCCCCGAACCTGCTCTCCATTCCAGTGAGTCAGCCCAGCCGCTTACCTGAGTATTGAGGCCGTGGAACACCCACTTGTCCGCGCTGACCGAATCGGATCCGATAGTCGCGGTCACCTGCGGCCGTTGACCGCCGATCCAGCTGAACGTGCCGGTGACCTGAGGTGAGGCGATGCGCTGCCACTCCAGTTTCTGCACCAGCAGATCGCCGCTCATTTCCAGCGTATCGAGGCTGCCGGCCAGCCGCACCTGCGCCTGAGCGGTCCCGCCGAGTGGCCGGCTGTCCGGGGAGCTGCCGCGGGTTTGGCCGGTAACGGCCAGGAGTAACGAGTCGAAGGCAATGAGACTGTCCGCGGCCAGGCTGAATGCCATGCGGCCGTCGTGCGGAGCGCTCCACCCAAGCGTTCCGCTGCCCCCGACTCGTGCTCCCTTCCACACGGCATACGCAGTATCCAGTCGAATCACGCTGTCGTGCACGCCGACGGTGGCGTTGACGCTGTCCAGAGTCCACTCGCGAACCCTGCTGGTGGACAGCGCGAGCCGGAGGTCTCCCTCCGGCGCATTCAGCGTATCGCTCCTTCCCGTGATCGTCAGCTCTCCGTTGAGCCGGGAAGGAATCTGCCGTCCTGTCAGCGCTGCCAGATCCAGATTGGTAAAGTTCAGATGCAGCCCTTCCGCTCCCCAGTTCGGCGGTCGCACGGTAGCGTAGCCCTGTGCCTCGATTGTTCCGATTTGCCCGGACAGCGCCGCATCCACCAGCAGGCGCTCGAGGTTGCCCTGACTGCGAAACCGTCCCCGCACTTCCCCGCGACTTTTCATGGACGGGAAGGCCCGCCGGATTCCCTCAAAGGACAGAGGGTCCAGGCTCACGTCGGTGCCCAGTCCCAGAACGTCAAAGCGGCTGTCCAGGTGCACCGTCCCTTCCAGGAGACTGGGTGGCCGGTCTTCGTCCTGATGCTGTGCCGTGCCGTTGAACACGACGTTGTGCAAGGGTCCGTTGAGAGTGCCTACCGCGATAACCCTGCCCGGCAGGATGACGGCCGGAGCCACCCGGCGGACAGTGCGCAGGTCGATGTCGGACTGCCTGACCTCGAAGTTGGTGAACGTCAGCCCGCTGCGGGGCGAGGCGCCGACACCGCCATCGCCCGAGATCGTGGTCAACGGATTTCCCGGAACCGCGGCATCCCGGAAAGCCCACTCCAGGGTTACGTCCATGGCATTGAGGAATCCGGATCCGGCCAGCTTCCCGGTGACGGTTCCGGCGAACGGGAGTGTGTCCAGGTAGGGTCGGGCAGCGTCCAGGTTGAGCTCGGTGAGCCGGAGATTCATGTCGCGCACGCCGAGCCCGCGCCGCTTGTCGGTGATCGTGACCAGTTCGCCATCTACCTGGCCCAGGTCTCCCCGCAGGTGTAGATCGCGGAGATCGTATGCCGTTCGGGCTCCGGTTTCAGAGCGTGCGGCCAGCACACCTCGGCCTGTCATCGCAGGAAATCCCGGCGACACCCAGCGGAGATCCACCAGATTGACGTGAGGCGAGACCGCCTGAAAGTCGAACAGAATGGTATCGCGCGGCCAGGTCACCGCGCCGCCGCCGGAGAACCGGCTGTCCGGCAGCGCTCCGGTACTCAGGCTGAAGACGGCGCTATCGCCCCGAATCCGAATCCGGCCCACTGCGTCCCGAACGGTCACCCCCGGATCGTTCACCCGGGTCGCCAGTGAATCCAGATCGATGGTGAACGGCTGGCGGTCGGGCGTGGCGATCCGAAGCCGAGACATCCTGGTGGCTAAATCCGAAAGCTGAATCACCCGCCTCCGGCCTTCAGGCGTGTCTTCGATCACCCGGCCGGGCTTGGCTCGTTCGGCCCGCACCGCGGAATCGACGCTAAACTCGGTGACCGCGGACCGGGGAGGATTCCATGGCAACGCGATCCGAAGGGTGCCATCCGTCATCCGGACGTTGTGGAACTCGACCAGCGGCGACTTACCTCCCTTTGAGCCCTTCCCGATGCCCAGCACCTCCTCGTAGTTCATGCGCCCATTGCGGTGCTTGATCAGCTGAATGGTTGGACTTTCCAGCTGGATGCCACTCAGCACCACCTGCCCTGCGATCAGGTTGGGCAGCCGATAGCTCACCCGGGCCCGGGGCAGGTTTGCCAGCAGCACTCCGCTGGTGTCGCGCACGATCAGGTTTTCCAAGGTGAGATCGTAAATGAAGGAGCCGGAGATGGAGCCCACCTTCACCGAACCGATCACGATCCGATCCAACATCCGTGAGACCGTGCGGGCCAGGAGGTCGCGTCCCGGCGGGGTCAGGGTCATGGACGTGACCACCCCGAGCACCATGGCGATGGAGCCAATGACGAACACGAAGAGGAAGCGGGCGAGCTGACGCCGCATCAGAAGGGCTGCCCTACCGCGATGTGAATCGTGTACCGGTGATCGCGAGGCTGCACGTAGGCGGCCTGCCCGGGAACAGGAGTGAGATTCCCCAGGGTATCGGCCTGAAACAGCGTGCCCGGCTGGAGCTGATAGGGGTTGTAGGCCACGTCGAGACGCGCGGGCCCCAGTGGAGTGGCAATGCGGAGGCCGACTCCGGGTGTCAACCGGAGCTTCCGCTCGGAAGGAGGCCCCTCCCGCTGCCAAACCATCCCGGCATCGACAAAGCCCGCAAATCTCAGCCGCGAGCTGAAGATGGGTGAAGGCACCCGAACCTCGACGTTTCCCAGGGCAAAGGTATTTCCGCCGGTAGCCGCCACGCTAACCGAGTCGGGGACAATGGTATCTCCGCGGATCCCCGCGACCGGCACCACATAAACCACCGGCCCCAGTTCATTCCGCTGGTATCCCCGTACGTCGTTAGGCCCTCCAGCGTAGAACCTCTGGTCCGGTGGAATGAATGCCCCGGAAACGTTGCCCACCTCCAGGGTGGGTGAGAAGATGAGCCCGCCTCGAACTCGCCAGCTCAGCACGGCATCCCGGGAGAGCGGGCGGTACCAGGACATTCCCCCCGCTATCCGGGTGAACTGCTGGGAGCTGGACGAGCCGATGTACTTGGAGCTGTAGGTGACCTCCACCGATCCGATGCGTCCGCGAGAGGGATCGATCGGGCTGTTGATCCGCGGAAAGGTCGCCAGTGCGGTCAGCGTGGCGAGAGGCAAACTCTTCCGCAGGGGCTCCACCACGTCGGCGGTGCAGGCGCCGAACACCCCGCAAAAGCTGAGCGCACTCGCCTCGGTTCTTCCGTACGAGATGGTATAAGTAAGCGAGAGCGGATTTCGCCGCCGCGGGGTGGTGCGGGTGAGCGCGACACTGGCGCCGGTTTCCTGCCGCAGGTAGACCTTGTACTCCGATCGGCGCTCGGCGAACAGCGAGACGGTGATGGAGTTGTTGGGGGAGAGAAATGCCGGCCGTCGGATCGAGGCCCCCAGGTAGTAGTTCACCTTGGCCGACCCAACCTTATCGTCGCGCGACGTTCGGCAGATGTTCTGGTCGAGGCCCCAATCCAGAGGCTCGCCCACTCCGACCTTCGAGATCCGGGAGGTCAGATCGAGAATGCGCCCGGCGCCCAGGAAATCACGGGTGGTCCACCCGAGCGACCCGCGGAAGCAGTCATAGGTTGCATAACCCATTCCACTCTGAACCCGGTGCGTCTTGCTCTCATTCACCTGCACCACCAGAGGCACCGTAGAATCCCCCGGATGGTAGGACGCCGAGTCGATGTTCACCGTAGCAAAGCGGAACAGGTCGGATTCGTAGAGATTGCGCTGGCTTTCAAACAGCTCTTCCTGGGAGTAGCGCCGGCCGCTGCGGGAGACCAGGAGCTGCCGAACGACGGTGGTGTCGACTCGTTTCGTTCCGATGACCTCGACCCGTCCGATGACGGCCCGGGTTCCCGGCTCCGCATCCAGGGTCACCGATGCGTTCTTGGCCTCCCGGTTCGATTCGAAGGCCGTGAAGACCGCGGCAGCCGGATAGCCCCGGTCTCGCAGTCGGCGGATCACCGAATCGGCACTGGCCTGCATATCGAAGCGGTTAAAGGGATCGCCCATCTGAAGGGGGAGGTCGAGCAGCACGGAGCGACGCAACCGGGGCGGCAGCGAATCCAGGCCGGTTGTGGTCATCTTGGTGACGCGGATCGGATTCCCCTCATTGACCCGGAAGGTGATGTACACATCCTCCGGGGTTCGACTCACCAGCGTATCCACCACCGCATCGGGATAGCCGCTCCGCTTGTACAGCACGCTCAGCCTGACGACGTCACGCCGGAACTCTTCCTCGTCGAAGAACCGCTTGGTTCCCAGGAATTTGAACGAGCGGAACAAAAAGGCGCGGGCAAACCAGCTGGAATTGGTGGTGACGATTGCGGCGGCCAGAATCTCATCACTGATCGCCTGATTCCCCTCGAACTTGAGTTGTCGAATCACCCGCTGCGTCGGCTGCTGAGCCAGTGCCGCCGAGGTCCAGCCGAGCGTGGCCACCAGACCGAGGAGAAAAGCAGCGCGCCGAAACGGGACTGGGTTCACCGGCACTGAAGCCAACAGTGGGTGACGAGGCGTTGGTGACGCGATCGATGCGACGAGAGGGGAATGCCGCACTCCTGGACGAGGGTTTCGACCTGTGCGCCCATCAAGACCAGATTGACGGCATGGCGTAAGCCCGGTAGTTTGACCACCTTACGTTGCAGTGTCAACGTTGGTGAATCGGCGGCGTCCCCTTGCTCCGCCGGTGCGCCGTGTGCGCTTGCCGCTCCCATCTGTCGCGA
>DATKJJ010000429.1:0-13795 GCA_035543695.1 Gemmatimonadales bacterium
GGGACAAGCGTCAGTGGAAGAGTCCGGACATGGCGGCGGAACTCACCTCGTCGGACTACCGCAACAATCTGGATCCGGCGCTCCAGGCGGTGCTGGACTACCGCGCCGAGCCATCCGTCTCCGATCGGATGGCCGCCGCTCTGGATTCCGGCGATCTGTCGGAGGCGCTACGCCGGTACCACTCCTATCGAGCCGACCCAAAGCGCCGGTACGTGGATACCGAGGAGGAGCTCAACTCCCTCGCGTATCGCCTGCTGCACGAGAAGCGCATGGACCAGGCAATCGCGATTTTCGAGCTCAATGCGACCGAGCATCCGATGTCGTCCAACGTGTGGGATTCTCTGGGTGAAGCCTGCCTCTTGGCGGGACGTCGGGAAGCAGCCATTCAGCACTATCGGAAGTCGCTCGAGCTCGATCCGTCCAATGAGAATGCCCGGTCGGTGCTGGCGCAGCTCCGGCTCTGACCCGGTCAGGCGGCCAGGCGGGCTTCCTTGGCGGTGTGACGGAGGGACAGGCCGATGGTCAGGGCCAGCGTCAGGACGATGACTGCCAGGGACAGGGCAATGGGCAGATGCAGCCAAGCGCTCAGCAGCATCTTGAGCCCGACAAAGACGAGAATGAACGCCACGCCGGTCTTCAGGTACACGAAGCGGTCGAGCATGCCGGCGAGCACGAAAAACAATGCCCGTAGTCCCAGAATGGCAAAGATGTTGGAGCTGTAGACCAGAAAGGGGTCCCGGGTCACGGCAAAGATCGCGGGGATGCTGTCGATAGCGAAGACCAGGTCAGACCATTCCACCACCAGGAGTACCAGCAGCAACGGGGTAGCCAGCACTCTACCCCGGGCCGTACGGGTGAAGAACCTGGCACCATCGTAGGAATCGCAAATCGGAAGGAACCTGCGGGCCAGCCGCACCACCGGATTCCGTTCCAGGTCCACCATCTGTTCCTTCTGGGCGAACATTCGGATTCCGGTCAGGACCAGCAGACCACCGAACACATACACGATCCACTGAAACCGCTGCAGCAGCAGGGCTCCCAGTGCGATCATGATCAGGCGCATGACGATGGCGCCCAGAATGCCCCACTTGAGCACCTTGGGCTGCGCGTCGGCGCGGACCCCGAAGTAGGAGAAGATCAGCAGGAAGACAAAAAGATTGTCTACGCTGAGCGACAGCTCGATCAGGTATCCGGTGTAGTACTCCAGCGCATGGCGCGGTCCCTCCTGCCAGAGCACGAAGAGGCCGAACAGCAGGGCCAGAGCGATCAGCCCGCCACTCCAGCTCATCGCTTCGCGGAGGGTGAGCACGTGCGATCGGCGGTTCAGCACCCCCAGGTCGAGCACCAGCAACGCCGCGACCAGCCCGCTGAAGCCGAGCCAGACCGCGATGCTGTGGTCGCCCATTTAGCGGGCCTGGGCCATATCGCCAAGCCGGGCCACCCGCTCAGCGGTGGGCGGATGAGTGCTGAAGAGCTTGGCCATCCCTCCGCCACGGGATGCGAGTGGATTGACCTGGGCCAACGGAGCCGCGGCTGGAGCCACCTGCATGGGAATCCGGTGGGCGAGTGAGTCGAGCCGCACCAGCGCATGCGCCAGCGGCTCGGGCCGGCCCAGAATCAAAGCTCCCACCCGGTCAGCCTCGAACTCGCGCTGTCGGGAGACGGCAAACTGGATCAACATCGCTCCGATCGGAGCCAGCAGCAGCAAGCCGATCTGGGCGACCGGGTGTCCCCCATCGTCGTCACGGCCACCGCCGAACAGGAGCAGATAAGGGAGATTGCTGAGTGCACCGGCAATGCCGGCTGCCACGGTCGAGATCAGCATGTCCCGGTTCTTGATGTGCGCCAACTCGTGGGCAATGACCCCCTCGAGCTCCTCTTGCGGCACATACTTGAGGATGCCCGTGGTCACCGCCACCACCGCATGACTGGGACTGCGGCCGGTAGCAAACGCGTTGGGCTGTTCATGGGGCGCTACAGCTACCTTGGGCATCGGAAGTCCGGCCCGCTGTCTCAGCCGGTCCACCATGGCGTAAAGCTCCGGCGCCTGCTGCGCGTCTATCACCTGCGCTCCGTACATCCGGAGCACCAGACGGTCGGAGAAGAAGTACATCACGAAGTTGAAGAGACTGCCGATGACCAGCGCGGCCAGAAATCCGCTGGATCCCCCGATCAGCTGGCCGGCCAGCAGGAAGAGGCCGAGCAGCCCGGCCATGAGCACGAAGGTCTTGATGTTGTTCATACGTCCCCCTGGTGGGGTCAAAAAAAGAGCGAGACCCCGTCCGCTCCGCTTTCGCGTGGACGAAGGTCTCGCTCTAAGGCTACCTGCCGCCTTCCGAATGAACCGTGCTCGCACCTGGCGAACAGTCCTGACGATTCATTCGTCCGCCAGAGGCGGATAAGCTACTCCCCTTCTCAGGGCATAAAATTACCGACGTGGCGGGTTATCGTCAACGAGGCTAAAACCCGGGTTGCTTCTGGTGCACCGGGTCGTTCAGGATCAGGGCGTCGAGGAGGGTGCCGGCGGGAGTGTCGAACTGGCCTTCAGGCGTAATCAGCAGAGCATTCGCCTGAACCATCGAGGTGAGAATGCCGGAGCCCTGGGGGCCGGTCAGCCTGGCCTCCGGCCCGCTGCTGCCCTCAGTGACCACTCCTCTAAGGAAATGCTGTAGTCTCGGTTTGACGCTGATCGGCTCGGCCGCGGTCACCTTAACCGTGCGGCGGAACGGCAGAGGCTGGCCCATCATTTTTCGGATCGCCGGGCGCACGAACAGCTCGAAGGTGACCATGGTGCTCACCGGGTTGCCGGGCAACCCGATCCAGGGCTTCTCTCCCAGGAGCCCGAAGCCAACTGGTGCCCCGGGCCGCATCCGTAGCCTCCAGAAGCGAAGTTCTCCTCCGAGTTGCTCCAGCACCGCCCGAACGTAGTCGTGTTCGCCCACACTTATGCCGGCTGTGGTGACGAGGAGATCGCAGTCCCGGGCCCGCGCGAGGTGGGCCTGCAGACTCTCGGGCGTGTCGCGGGCGATCCCCAGGTTGACCGGCTCACCGCCTGCCTGCCGCACCAGGGCCACGAGCGTGTGCGTGTTGCTGCTGGCGATCTTCCGTCCGCTCAGAATCGCTTCGGCCTGGTCAATATCCACGATCTCGTCGCCACTTCCCAGGATTGCGACTCGCGGCCTGCGATAGACCAGCGGATGGGCCACGGCGAGCGATGCAAGCACCCCCAGCTGTGCCGGCCCCAGCTCGGCCCCCGGCTGCAATACCGTGCTGCCCTTCCGGATGTCCTCCCCGGCCCGGCGAAAGTTCACCCCCACGTCCCTGTCCTTCAGGATGGTGACAGTGTCCGCGCCGCCATCCGTGTCCTCCTGCCGAATGACGCTGTCGGCCCCGTCCGGGAGCGGCGCTCCGGTGAAGATGCGGGCGCATTCGCCAGGGCCGATCGATCGTGAGGGGAAGTGCCCTGCCGGCAGCTGCTCGACCACGCGAAGCCGAACCGGTTGGCTTTGACTGGCTCCCCGGACGTCGCTCGCCCGTGCGGCATAGCCGTCCATGGCGGAGTTGGTCCAGGCAGGAATATCGAGCCGGCTCACCACCTCCTCGGCGAGTACACTGGCCAATGCGTCGTCGAGTGGGATGCGCAGGGTGGGCTGCTGCCGCACCTCATCCAGGATCCGCTGGGCTGCCTCAGCGGCGCTCAGCAGCGCGGTCACTGGTCGAGGAGGAGCGAGCGATCCCACGCCAGGTTGGCGAGCAGCTGGAGCCAAATGGTGTCGTGGAAATGGAGCACGGTGCAGTCTGCCCTGAAATCCGGGTCGTCAGTGACTACAGCCACCCACTGTGAGGCGTTCGTTGCCGCCGGATCGTATAGCGGAGCGCCCGATGCCGCCCGGCGGAACACCTCGATCTTGGGAAGAGCCGACGACTTATACCCCTCGGTCAGCACGATATCCGCCCCCTGCATGTACTGCCGAGCCAGCCCAATCGGGTCGTAGTTGTCCGCAGTGCGTTCGAACAGGACTCGAAGCTCCGGTGAGGCGATCAGTACTCGCTCGGCCCGGCCCTCATGAAAGTGACGCCAGGTATCGCTGCCATGGCGGTCGGCGTCGGCCGGGTGATGCCCGTGCTTGATGGTCATCACGCGGTGGCCTCGGCGGGCCAGCTCGCTGGCCAGCGCCACGGTCAGCGTGGTTTTGCCGGCATTCTTGCGGCCAATTACCGAGATGATGCGTGTTGCCGCCACAGTTCGTCCGCCCGTGCGAGGTCGTCTGCGGTGTTCACATTGAAAAAAAGGAGCTCGGGATCGGCCAGGGTTCGGACCCGGTCCAGGGGGAGGATACCGACACGTATCAACGGGTGGAACCCGATGGCGCGGAGGTCACCCTGGTCCAGACTGGCGGAGATTGCCGCGGCGCAGGCGGGGCCGTAGGCGGCGCAGAGGGGCTCAACCCCCCGGCGCCCGTCGCTCTGCGGTAGCATGGCATCGTACTGGGTCAGCCCCTGCGCCAGAGCCCGGATGAGAGCATGAGAGACGAAGGGCATATCCCAGGCGACGCACACTACCGGAGCTGGGGTCGTCACCACGGCGGTGTAGATGCCGCCGAGCGAGCCGAGGCCCGGACGCAGGTCGCTGACGGTGCGCAGATCAGGTCTCCATCCAGGGGCGTCGGGGGCATTGGCAACGAGGAGCGGGGGCTCGCCCAGTGCTTCTTCCATAGTGTGCACCAGTCGATCGAGAATGCGCTCCCCGCCCACCAGCTCCAGTCCTTTGGGTTTTCCCCCGAACCTCGTGGCGCCGCCGCCCGCCAGAATTGCTCCCCGAACCTGCTGAGCTTCGCTCAATACCTTCTCCCCTTCCTCCGCTCGAGCACCACGTCGAAGCCGATAGAGAGGCTGAACAGATGTTTGAACGTCATCTCGTGGGGAGGAATGGTACGGGCCTGAGGGGTTGCGGCCGTGACAGTCTGCACGCCGGTGATGTTATCCCGGATCTCCCACCGGAGTTGATAGCCGGGGCCAATGTTCGCCGTGAACCCGGCGCCGAGCGCGAACTGGGGCTCGACCCGGGACTCGTGATCATCGTCGTAGACGATCAAATCGGCCGGGCCCTCACTGGTGGGGAAGTGCCCCACCATTCGGATCGAGCTCTGGTTACTGAAAACCAGACCGAGGTTGCCGCGAAAGTAGGGTGAGAACGTGCTTCGGCTGTTGAAGCGGTACACCGGCCCTGCGGAGAGCGTCACCGCACTGGCCGATTTGGTGGCTCCCTGAATGGACTCGCAGGTGGTCACAACGTCCGCGGCTCCAGAGGAGAATGCCATGCGGCAGCTGTCCTCGAATCCCAATCCTAAGAGGTATGCCTCTGCCGCAATCCCCAAGTTGTCGCCGGGGAAATAGGTTCCCGCGAAGCTGATCCCGAGATTGGTCCGGATATCCCGGCCCAAAGCCATGGTGTCAGTTGGCGTGATGAACTGGACCGGTTGGGCATCCACCTGCCAGAGATCGGTGCCCCGCACCACGCCACCGGAAACCGTGAATATGAGCCGGGCCTGGTCCTTGGTCTGGCTCCAGCCCGGGCGGGCCCAGAGACAACCTACCAGCGTCAGAATTCCGCAGACCAGCCTTCGGACCGGCATCAGCGCCCCAGGAATTGGTGGTCTACCGCGAGACAGCGATCCATTACCACGGCAATCCCTGCCTCTTCCAGCTTACGGGCAACCTCGGCATGGCGAACGCCCACCTGCATCCACACCAGCTGGGGCCTGACTTCGAGCAGCTGCTCCAGCAAAGCCGGGATATACTCCGAGCGGCGGAAAATATTCACGATGTCGATGGGACCGGCCGCGGCCCCGGCGGAGCGGAGATCGGGATACACTGGCTCGCCCAGGGTCACGCCTCCAGCGGGGTTGACCGGAATGATGGTGTAGCCCGCGCCCTGCAGGTACGCGGCTACTGCGTGACTGGGTCGGTCAGGCTTTCGGCTGAGTCCGACCACGGCGATTCGACGTGCGTTTCCGACGAGCTCTGCCAGGCGTGCTCTGTCGGGTGGCACCCTCAGCGGGCTCCGTGGCGCTGGGGATGAGCGCTTACCGCCCGGCCCACCAAGATCATGCCGCTCCTCCGGGCAATCTCGACAGCCAGCGTGGAGGGCACCGACGGGGTGGCCACGTATGCCAGGCCTGCGCGGGCGGCCTTGAATGCCAGCTCCGCGGAGATGCGTCCGGTCACCAAAAGCCCCATGCCCTGCACGGGGCGGCGCGCCAGCAGCGCTGCTCCCAGCGACTTGTCGACCGCGTTGTGGCGCCCAATGTCCTCCGCGTGGGCAACCAGCTCCTGTGACGCGGCGTCAACCAGCGCGGCGGCATGAATCCCTCCGGTGTCCTTGTACCGCTCGCCCTTGGCGAACAGCGCCTTGAACAGGACCCGCAACTGGTCCACCTCGGGCACGATGCCGCGCGCCGGCTGCGCCTCGATGGTGGCAGGGTCCGCCAGGAAAGTGGAGACGGCACCGCAGCCGGATGCCAACACAGAACGTCGGCCCTCGCCCTGCACCGCGAGCACCCGCTCTTCCGGAACTTCGGCCCAGAATCCGAGGTCGGTGGCGCAGGGACGGAGGTGCACCTGATCGATGGAATCGATGTAGCCTTCGCCGTGCAGCCAGCCGATCGCCAGCTCCTCCAGCAGGTCGGGCGTGCACATCCAGGTGACGATCGGACGGCCGTTCACCTCCAGCCAGACCGGCACCTCTTCGACCGCGGCGTCCTCGGACATCCGTCCGCCGCGCTTGGATGGCTGAATCAGGTCAGTCGAGTCCGGTACAGTCGCCATACAACGTGGGATCCTCCATGATGCGCACTCGCTCCAGCACTACGTCCCTCGGCAGGCGGGCGGCGATGCGGGGAAACAGGTAGGCGGCGATCGCCTCGCAGGTCGGCAGGATTTGCCCATAGGCGAAAGCGGACAAGTCCAGGTTCAAGTGTTTCCCCGCCAACGGCTGCACCACCTCTTCATTCAAAATGCGATCGAGCAGTCCCAGGTCGACCACCATTCCACTGGGATGGATCGATCCGGCGACCGTAACGGCACACCGATAGTCGTGACCGTGTCCAGGCGGCTCGGTCAGCGGCCCGAAGACCTCACGGTTTTGGGCGTCGGTCCAATCCGGCCGGTAGTACCGGTGGGTGGCCCTGAAGTTGACCGTTCGGGTCAACGACGCAGCCATCAGAGCGAGAACGAATACCCCAGCCCGGCCTGGAGCCAGGAGCTGGAGGTCCATTCATCCAGCTTGCCGCTGAGAATCACCGCATTGGAATTGCCCGGCGTACCCGGTTCCTCCACCGGCTCCTGGGTAAATGTGGTGGGATAATCGATCTTCCAGAAGGTCGCCCGGGCTTCGCCGCGGAGGTGGAGCCGGTCGCCCACGAACAGGCGGAAGCCGATGGTGGGCGAGAGATAGAACTCCGACCCAAAGCTGAATCCGCTGGTGTCCGCCGGGGTGTCTGATGCGAAAGCGAAGCCGCCGCCGAGGCCGATGAAGGGCGCGAGATGATGCCAGGCTTTTCCGCCGGTCATGTTGAACTGCACGTTCAGATCGGAGAAGATCACCTCCTGCTGGACCGGTCCGCTGACGCGATTGGCCAGAGTGACGAACGGATTGACGATGAACCGCTCGAGGCTCCCGTAGGTTATGCCGATTCCAACCTGAATCGCGTCCGCGGTCCGGATGTCGTAGCGGCCGCCAACCAGCGGGCCGTTATGAGGAGCGATGCCGAAGTCGCCGCCGTCCCCGCCGAAATACCCGCCGATGGCGGTGAAGGTGTGCCCCTTCCGGATGTCTCGATAGGGCGAGGACTGGGGAGCATGGCCCACCTGAGCAGCAAGTGTCATCGGGATGATGCTGAGTACGACTGTCATGAGCGCAGCTGTCATCCCGAGGGAAGCTGGACGACAATGGGTATTCATCAATCGCACGCTCTCAAGTCTCGCCCCGTCATCTCACCCGGTTGCTCCACCCCGAGCAAACCCAGCACGGTGGGCGCCACATCGCGCAGGGAGCCGCCCGCCCGAAGCGAGGCAGCATCGGTGCCGACTGCAACCAGCGGAACCGGATTGGTGGTATGCGCCGTGTGAACTCCTCCGGTGGCGGGGTCAATCATCATTTCGCAGTTGCCGTGATCGGCGGTGATCAGCACTCGGGCTCCTGCCTTGTCTGCGCTGGTGAGCACCCGTCCCAGACACTGGTCGACCGTCTCCACCGCCGTGACCACCGCCGGCAGCACGCCAGTGTGTCCCACCATGTCGGCGTTGGCGTAGTTACACAGAATGAAGTCATGGCTCCCGCTCTCGATCGTGCGGCAAAGGGCTTCGGTAATTCCCGGGGCGCTCATCTCCGGGGCCATGTCGTAGGTCGCGACCCGCTGAGAAGGAATCAGACAGCGCTCTTCACCCGGATAGGGCGGCTCATAGCCGCCATTAAAGAAATAGGTGACGTGAGGATACTTCTCGGTTTCGGCGGTACGAAATTGGGAGAGCCCATGCTCCGCCAGGACCTGAGCCAGAATACGGGCCAGGCTGAAAGGGGGAAACGCCTGGGGAATGGCAAAGGTCTGATCGTATTGCGTCATGGTCACGCAGGAGAGCTGGGGCCGGTTCCGGACCGGAAAGCCCTCGAAGCCGTCGACCGCCAGCGCCGCCACGATCTGACGCATCCGGTCACTGCGATAGTTGAAGAACAGCACACCATCGCCGTCGCGCATGGTGGCGACCGGTACCCCGTTCCGAAAATGTACCCGCGGCTGGATGAACTCGTCCGTTTCGCCCTTCTGATAGGCGGCCTGAATGGCGAGTACCGGATGCTCCACCGGCGTTCCGATGCCGTGGACCATGGCGTCGTACGCCAGCTTGGTTCGGTCCCACCGCCGGTCCCGGTCCATACCGTAGTAGCGCCCGGTCAGTGAGGCTATGTCTACCTTGGACCCGGCGATCCGCCGCATGTCCATCAATAGGGTGCGAACCACCTCCGCGCCCAAGGTCGGCGCCGAGTCCCGCCCGTCGAGAAAGCCATGGATCGCGATGGCCTGGACCCGGTGACGAACACCGAGCTCCACGCAGGCCAGCAGGTGTCGGTCGAGAGCGTGGACCCCGCCGGGACCGAGCAGGCCCACGAGGTGAAGGGTGCCGCCAGTCTGCCGCAGGGTGGCGCACAGCTCCACTAAAGCCTCGATCTGGTAGAAGTCTCCGCTCTGGATGCTCTGGGAGATACGGACCAGGTCCTGAGGCACCACCCTGCCGGCGCCGAGGTTCAGATGGCCCACTTCGCTGTTGCCCATTTGCCCTTCAGGCAGGCCCACGGCCAGGCCGCTGGCCTCGAGCAGGGTGCGCGGATACGACCGCCAGAGCCTATGCCAGTTGGGCGTGGAGGCCAACTCGATGGCGTTGCCCTCCCGCTCCGTCCGATAGCCCCAGCCATCCAGCACAACGAGGACTACCCGTGGAGCGCTTCCGTTTGACATGGGTCTCCGCGTGTTCTACAATGCGCCACTGTGATTTACGCGCCGCAATCTAGTCCGGGCCTGCGTTGGCTACCAGCCTGCGTAATCGCGGTTTCACTGCTGCTGACACTCCCGCTTCAGGCTCAAGATCAAAGCGAAATCTCGAGTGACACCCGGCTCCGGAAGGAGCCGGACGGCACCCCGCTGGTGTCCTTGCCTGCCGGCACCGAAGTGGAGGCCGGGGAGGCCCGCGGCAATTGGCACGAGGTCGAAGTGGAGGGGTGGATCTTTACCAGCTCCACCGCCCCGACCAGTCGCGACGGGTTCGATCTGGTCGTGACGGCAAGCGGGGGAGAGAACATCAGGGAGTCGCCCAACGGGCAGGTGATCGGCCGGGCTCGCAATGGTGCTCTCTTCCGCAAACTGGAGACTCAAGGCACCTGGACCCACGTGAGCCGGGCGGGCTGGGTTCCCCGAACCGCGGTGAGCACCTCCACCGACAGCCGTACCGGCGAGGAACCTGTCGCTGCGGCGGACACGCCTTCTGTGGCTCAGACTCCCGCTGCTGTCGCTCCAACCACATCGGCCGCGAGCTCCAAGTCGGCTGACTCTGACCGAGCCGCCGTCTCCCGGGAAACTCCGCTGTTTGCCACCCCGCAGGGCGGACCCTACGCCAGCCTTAAGACCGGTGCACCGGCCCGGGTGTTGGGGCGTTCGGGCGAGTGGGCCCGGGTTCAGCTCGAGGGTTGGGTTCGCGAGGCCGATCTCGAAGAAGCAGCAGGGGGCGCGCTCACCGGCATCACCGCGGCCGATGTCCGGTCAGATCCAGGCCGGTACGTCGGAAAGATGCTGGAGTGGCGGCTGCAGCTCATTTCGGTGCAAACCGCCGACGAGCTCCGGACTGAGATGAGCAAGGGGCAAAGCTACCTGCTCACCAGGGGACCGCTGCCGGAGCCCGGGTTCGTGTATGTAACCGTGACGCCAAGTCAGGCAGCCGAGTTCCGCACGATGCCGGCGCTGCAGGAGCTCACCCTGCGGGTGATCATCAAGGCAGCCCGGACCAAGTATCTGACCACTCCGGTGGTGGAGTATGTGGGGCGGGTTGGGGAGTAGTTGTCAGTCGCCAGTCCCCAGTCGTCAGTGTTTGTACCCAGCGGGTCTGGCGTCTAGCGACTGGCGACTGAGAGCTAGATTACCCAGTGACCGATAACTCCTGACCGATACCTATGAACGATCTCCTGCGCCAGCGCATCACCAAGCTCCTGGAATCCCTGGATGACGAAAAGGCGTACCAGGTACTCGACTACGCCGAGTTCATCAGCAGCAAGTACGCCGCGCGGTCGGAGCCGGACGGCATCCTGTCCAAAATCACCGCAACAGTCGAGAACACGATGCGGGCCGGCAAGCTCCCGGTTCAGGCAATCACCGGCACGATGAACCTGATGGACAGTGCCGCAAAAGTGATGAAGGGGCTCGCGGCGGCAGGGCAGGCGGTGGTGGAGGAAGCGGTGAAGGCCGCCGAGAATAGAGTGGAACCCGAGGCGTCCGGCGGGACCGATTCGAGCCAGTCCGGCGCAGGGAACGCCCCCTGAGCAAGCCCTAACCCACATAACCCATGGCCGCACCGGCGAAGGCTCCTCCTCCGCACACCTCCGCGCCCTCGGAGTTCATCCGGGGCATCGGCCCGCTCGCCGCCATCTCGCTGGTGGTCGGCTCCATGATCGGGTCGGGCATCTTCATCGTCTCGGCCGACATCAGCCGGCAGGTTTCCCAGTGGGGGCCGGGGGCGCTTCTCCTGGTCTGGATCATCACCGGGGCCATGACGGTCACCGGCGCCCTGGCTTACGCCGAGCTGGCTGCCATGATGCCGCGTGCGGGCGGACAGTACGTGTTCCTCCGGGAAGGACTCTCGCCCGCGGCCGGGTTTCTCTACGGATGGACCCTGTTCACCGTGATTCAGACCGGGACTATCGCCGCGGTGGCGGTGGCGTTCGGCAAGTTCCTGAGCGTGTTAATGCCGGGCGTCACTCCCGATGTGTTTCTCTCACTGGGGAAACTTCACCTGCCGGGCACGACGACGCCGGTGGAGCTGGGTCTGTCGTATCAGCGGATCGTGGCGATCCTGCTCATTGTGGTGCTGACGCTGCTGAACATTCGCGGGGTAAAGCTGGGTGCCGCAGTGCAGACCGTTTTCAGTGTGGCCAAGATCGGCGCGCTGGCGGTGCTGGTGCTGCTGGGGCTGACCCTCTTTCGTCAGCCCGATGTAGCGGCAGCAAATTTCTCCAGCTTTTGGGGTACCGGGAACTGGGGGGCGGTGGTCTTGCCGGTCATCGGCGCCGCCATGGTTGGGTCGCTCTTCTCGGCCGACGCCTGGAACAATGTCACCTTTGCGGCGGCCGAGGTACGCGAGCCGACCAAGAATCTTCCCCGGGCCCTCGCGCTGGGGACCGGCATCGTCTGCACCCTGTACGTGCTCGCCAACGTGGCCTACCTCAACATTCTTCCATTCTATGGCGATCCTCAGGGCGCCGACGTGGTCGCGCGAGGCATCCAGTACGCGGCGCAGGATCGGGTGGGCACCGCGGCCATCGAGGTAGCGCTGGGCGCGGGAGCCGCCACCATCATGGCGGTCGCGATTCTGCTGTCGACCTTTGGCTGCAATAACGGACTGATTCTGGCCGGTCCTCGAGTGTACTACGCCATGGCCCGCGACAATCTCTTCTTTCAGCAGGCAGGCAAGCTGCACCCGACTTATCGTACTCCGGTCTTCGGACTGGTGGCACAGGGGGTTTGGACCTCGGTGCTCTGCATCAGCGGCACGTACAGCGAGCTGCTCAATTACGTGATCTTCGCTACCATCATCTTTTATTTCCTCACCACCTTCTCCCTCTTCCGCCTCCGCCGGGTTCGGCCCGATCTTCCGCGCCCGGTGCGGGCGTTCGGCTATCCCGTGCTTCCAGCGCTGTACATGGCAGCGAACGCCTTTCTGCTTGTGGTTCTGCTGGCCGATCCTCAGCAGCGGAAGTTCTCCGCTCTGGGTCTGCTGATCGTGGCTCTGGGAATCCCAGTGTACCTGGTTTGGCGGAGAAATCGGGTGGCCTGACCCTTGTCTGCAGCTGCCAGTACTTCAACAGAAAGTTCGGAATGGAAAACGAGCCGCTCGCTCAACAACTGGTCAGCCTTCGCACGTTGCTGGATGAGGTCGATGCCCGCCTGACCCGCGCGCCGGTGCTTCCGGAGGGCTTGGAAGACCTCAAACGGTCGGTCGATACCCTGCGGACCAACATGTGGGCCGTCCTTTCCGCCGGAAAGGGAGCCCAGGCTCCGGTCCGGGTCGAGCGGCTCAAGCTGCGCCGCGCCATCGAAGGCATCAAGGCGGTTCGCGCCAATCTCACGTCCCCGACGGGAGGGACACTCCACCCGGAGCACATCGAGCTCCAGCTGATTGCCCGTGACCTGGCCGAGCAGATCGGCAAACTGCGCTAGCCGGAGGTCCGGGGCTAAAGGAAATGGAGGTTTGTGCGGAAACTTAGGAGTCGACTTCTGTAATATCGGACCGGGTCGAGGGCGGGAATCCTAGCTCTCTACAGGGAGCCACTGGGATGAGCGAGCAGCCGTGATGGGCAAACCCGTGCCCGCCAAGTCCACCAGGATCAGCCCGGCGCTGCTGGTTCTTTTCCTTGCCCTGCTTTTAGTCGTGGCCTGCCGGCTGCTTCTGTACTCCTGGCTTCCCGGCCAATCCAGCGACTTCGATCTTCTTTACCGGGCGGCGGCAAGCCTCGTTCGAGGCGAGAGCGCTTACCCCACGGCGGCCCAGTCTTTTCCCTACCCACTGCCAGCCGTGCTTCTCGCGGTCCCTTTCAGCTTCCTGCCCCTGACCCTGGCGCGGCCACTTTTCGACATCCTGGTGGGCTGGCTTTTCGCATTCGGCCTCTGGAAGCTCCGCGGGCCCAACGGACTGCTCGCGTTGACCTCTGGGGCGTACCTGTTCGCCATGGCGAGCAGTCAGACCACCCCGCTGATGGTCGCGGCGATTCTGATGCCGGCTCTCGGCTTTCTTCTGGCCGTGCGGCCCAATATTTCGGCCGCGCTGTGGATCGCCCGGCCCTCATGGCTGGCCGTTGCAGGCGCCATCCTTTTCTTCGGCCTGAGCCTGGCGATCCACCCGTCCTGGCCGCGGGAGTGGTGGATGGCCCTGCCGGCCGACACTGCTTTTCTCGCGCCGCCCATCCTGCGGCCAATGGGCTTCCTCTTGTTACTCGCAGCCATTAAATGGCGCACACCGGAGGCTCGGCTTCTGCTGG
>DATKJJ010000430.1:0-3694 GCA_035543695.1 Gemmatimonadales bacterium
TTCTTCACCACCACGGTTTCGGCAGTGGGGTGGAAGTGGGGGGCAATCTTGTAGCCGTCCGGCATCGAGAGCTCGATGGTGAACGGCGCCGCCTTAGCGGGATCGCCACTGACGACTGCCATCTTCGCCCCTTTGGGGAACACCGCCGGCGCCGGCCCCCAGGTCAGAGAGTGGGTCTTATGAACCGAGGCAGCTTGGGCGTGGAGGGTGGCGGCCGGAAGCAGCAGCGAGGCCGAGAGCAGAAGCGCGCGCATAGGATCTCCAGAGCGAGTGGTAGATTGGCCCGCAGACTTCACCATCTGGAGATGCCCAAGTCGGGTGGGACGACGCAACCTGGTACGGAGCCAGCTCAGCGGGGCTCGACGGTTTGGGGGGGCCTTTTCCTCCACCCGCCCGGGGCCACACCCGTTGCCTTCTTGAAAGCACGGCTGAACGCGGCCTCCGAGTCGTAACCTACGTCCCCGGCTATGGCCGTCATCTTGGCGTCGGTTTGGCTCAGGAGGTTGGCTGCGACCTGCATCCTCCACTGAGTCAGGTACTGCATCGGCGGTTGTCCTACCAAATCGGCGAAGCGCTTCGCCACACTGGTGCGGGATGAGTGGGCCTCGCGGGCCAGCTCCTCGAGGGTCCAGGCATGCCCCGGCCGGGCGTGAATCAGCGACAACACTCGGCCCACCACCTCATCTCGCAGCCCCGCCAGCCAGCCGGTTTGTCCCGGGGGGAGCTCCTGGAGATACCGGCGGAGCAATTCAACAAACATCAGCTCAGCCAACCGGGTGAGCACGCCGTCAGCGCCAGGTCGGCCCAGCTGGGCCTCCTTGGTTACCTGGCGGGCAAAGCCGTCCAGCCAGGCGCTCGGCATCCGGTGGACGTGCACCATCCGGGGCAGCGACGCCAGCAAAGGATTGAAGGGACGGTGGTCGCAACCCAGGAATCCGCAGACGAATGAGGCCGCGAGAGGCCGGCCGCCGGTGAGAATCACCGTGTCCGGGTAGCGCTTGGGAAAGCTGGTTGTCACGTTCGGTGCGCGAAGATCTCGCCCGCTCGACATCACGTTTGGATCGCCGTGGGGAAAGACGATCACGTCTCCGGGCAACATCTCGACCGGCTCTTCTCCCATCAGCCGTACGTAGCAGTGGCCTTCGGTCAGAATGTGGTAGGCGATGAGGTGCTCGGAGCGAGGCAGGATCTGGGGCCTCAGCTCCCGGGCGTGCGCCGACTCCACGATCCAGGGCTCCGCTGCCTCGACCGCGTAGAAGTACGCGCCGTCCAGTCGTACGACCCGTAACAGATCTGAGAGCGTGTCGATGCTATCCTCGAAGGCTGTCGGTTGGGACGTCGAAAGTTACCACGGTCGAGTCTCACCAACCTGCATGATCCAGGCGCGGTCGGTTCCCCATCCCTGCCGGTCAGCTTCCGCGCGAAAGCGGCGGGCCGGCTCATCGACGGCCTCGTCCGCCAGATCGAAAGTTCCGAAGTGCATGGCCACAATGGTCCTGGCACCCACATCTTTCCCGATCTGGAACCCTTGTTCGGGCGTGCTGTGTACTGGATGCATCATGGCTGCGGGAAGGTACGCCCCAATCGGAACGGTGGCGAGATCGAACGGCCCCAGCCGTTTCCCGATCTCCTCGAAGTGGTCGGGGTATGCCGTATCACCGGCATCGTAGAAGCGCCGGGTGTTTCCCTGCACCACCCAGCCGCACCAGAGCCGACGGTTCCGGTCCCGCAGCGTGCGGCCGGAGAAGTGGCGAGCCGGAACGCAGGTGATCTTTACGCCGTCAAGCTCGGTGTGCTGCCACCACTCGAGTTCGATGGCGTGGCCCCCGGCGCCACGAACCCACGCTGCCAGCCCTCGCGGCACCACAAAGGGCACACCGCTTCGGGCAAGCTGCACGACCGTCGGACGGTCGGCATGATCGTAGTGGTCGTGCGTCAGGAGAGCGAAGTTCAGCCGGGGAACGGCGTCCAGCGGCAGGCCCGGTGGCACCATGCGCCGCGGGCCCATGAAGGAAAAGGGGCTTGCTCGCTCGGAAAACATGGGGTCCGTCATGAAGGTGACGCCATCCATGCGCACCAGAAAGGTCGAATGCCCAACCCAGGTGAGACTGGGCTCGCGACGAAGTGCCGCAGGATCGTAAGGCATCCGCGCGGCCGCTCCGGAGCGCGGCCTCAGGCTTAGCCGTATTCTTCTGAGGAAGAACGGCAGGGTGACGCTCAGCCCGGGAAGCTCAAACTTCGAGGGAGGATTCATTGAGGCACTATTATGTCGCTGCAGGGCTGCTCCTGGCGAGCCAGCCGGTACTGGCGCAGACCGCCGCGTCAGCCCCCCACGATCCCGTCGTCAACGATCCGGCTCGCGGCGATTCGCTCTACCCGCCCCACACGGCGGAGCTCTCCTTCCAAAGTCATGGCTCCCGTCTCAACGGCTTCTTTTACCTGGCGCAAGGCGGATCGCCCCATCCCACGGTAATCCTGCTGCACGGCTTCCCGGGCAATGAGCGGAACCTCGACCTGGCGCAGTCTCTTCGCCGGGCGGGAATGAATGTGCTGTACTACGACTATCGAGGGTCCTGGGGAAGCGCCGGAACTTTCTCCTTCGCTCACACCCTCGAGGATGTCGCCGCGGCCATGGAGTTCGTTCGCTCTGACTCGAGCGTCAAAGCCTTCCGGGTCGATCCTAAACGGATAACCCTGCTGGGACATAGCTTGGGGGGATGGCTGGCATTGATGAGTGCTGCCGCAGACTCGTCAATCGCGTGTTCGGTGGCGCTCGACTTCTGGAACGTGGGCGGAGATGGGCGTGAGATGTCGTCCAACAGCAAGGCCGACTCCACTGCCACGGCTTACATCCAATCGGTCAGCGGGACGGGTGCACCGCTCAGTGCCGATGGGCTCGCATTAGTGGCCGAAATCAAGGCGCACGGGAACGAGTGGGATCCGATACGATCTGCTGCGCTCCTCCGCGCTCGGCCATTGCTGCTCATCAGCACCACCGCAAACCAGTCGCACCAGCGGCTGACTGCCGCGGTCCGCCAGGGCAGCACCAACCGGCTGACCGCGCTGCAGTGGAAGACCGACCACGGGTTCTCGGACCGCCGTATCGAGCTGGCCCATACCATCGTAGGGTGGCTGCAACAGCGCTGTATGAGATGAGCCTTCGGCCTTGGCCGGTGACCTCTAACTCACCTGAACTACCGACTGTAAGCCACTGCAATTCAAAGACATACCATCTTGTGCTGTAAGTCACTTCGAACCTGCTCCCCGGTACTTAGCTTTTGAGCGTCTCTTAAATCACGATCCCCACTCTCGCCGAGTTGAACTGGTGCTCCTGCCCCGGATCTGCTCCACGTTTCGCAGTGCCCGGTTCCCTTGGACGGGCAGGGCCGGATGGCGCAAACTGATTGCGCTGGTGCTTGCGACCGGATGTGCCGGCAGCGACCTCATGCTGCCCAACGGTGGCGGCTCCAAGACAGTCATGCGAGTGGTGGCTGGAGATAGTCTGACCGGCCAGGTGGGAGAGCTCCTCGGCGATCCGGTGGTGGTAGAGGTGATCGGCGCCGACAGTCAGCCGATCGCCGGGGCCGCCGTCGTGTTCGTGTTCACCTCCGCGGGCGACGGCGCTGAGATTCACCCGGCCAGTACCACTACCAATGACCTGGGCCAGGCGGAAGCATACCTGTTGCTGGGAGAC
>DATKJJ010000431.1:0-3256 GCA_035543695.1 Gemmatimonadales bacterium
CTCACCTTCGGAGTTTCCGGCGGATGGCCGCTCGGCCGAACTGTTCAGTTGCAGCCGCTGGCTGAAGCACGGTTCTGGTCTCCGGATGAGGGGAGCGGCCAGCTTTATGGCGCTGGCGCTGCCCTGCGTTTTACGCTGTCCCCTCGACTCGTCTTCGCTCCGGGTGGTCGATTCGATTTTGGATCGATCGAACAACTGGGGACATCCTACTCGCTGACCGGCTGGGGATTTTCCGGGCTTCTGCGGTATAACTTCTGACAAAATATAGATTTAGCTGCGTATGGATCGCGCAGCGCATTCTGATGCACTAGTAGTAGTGATGGCAACGCCTTATGGATACGGCCGGATCACTCTTATTTCCCGCTCAGAGGTGCCCTAGCGCGATCGCTTGACTGGTACAACGGGCAACGATACGTTGGCCCGCCCGAAATTGGAGGATAGCTTGGCTTCGGAACTCGGCGGCTCCCAGATCTCCACCCTGCTGGAGACTCTGCCTGGCATCGCAAACGTGCTGCGAAGCCCGGTGGCCGATGCGCTGCTCAACGTGATTCGCTCCGCGGCGCGACTCGCGGAGTTTCAGATTGCCGATGCCGATGAGCTGGTGAAGTACGCGGTGCGGCGGGGGCTGGTTGGGGCTGAAGAGGGCGACCGGGTTCTGATGGAGATCCACGCGGCCCATCAGCGCCGGGTGGAGAAGTCGGAGGCTCGGATCCGGCCGGTTAAGGCGAAGGCGAAACCCAAGGCCAAGCCGCGTGCGGCGAAGAGGCCGGCGAAGAAGCGCCGGTAGAGGAGCAGTCCATCCTCAGGTTCTGAATCCCTCGACCAGTTTGCTGAGTCGGCTAGACGCGTCGAGCAACTCGCTCGCCGAGCTGGCCATGTCCTCGGTTGATGCGCTCTGCTCCTCGGCCGCGGCTGAGACCTCCTCGCTGCTGGAGGCATGATCAGCGGCGGAGCGGGAGACTCCCACCGTCCTTTCCGCCAGATCCGCGACGACAACTCGATTCTCCTCAGTATGCTTGGCCACCATCGCCGCTGCTTCCTGCACCTCAGCAATGGCCTTGCCGATCTCCTCGAAGCCTTTCCCCACTGCTTCGGCGACATGCTCGATCCCGCCGACCTTGTTGGTTCCCACCTGCATCGTCTCTGATACTTCGCGCACCTGAGTGCGGATGAATTCGACGGTCTTGGTTACTTCCTCGGCGGCGCGGGCGCTGGAGTCCGCGAGTTGACGGACCTCTTCCGCCACCACCGCGAAGCCGCGGCCGTGTTCGCCCGCCCGGGCCGCCTCGATGGCGGCGTTCAACGCCAGAAGGTTGGTCTGCGATGAGATCTGCTTGATCAGGTCGATGAACTGGGTGATCTGCTCCGACCGTGCGGCCAGGGCTCGCACCTGCTGGGCCGAAGTCGTCACCACCTCACGCACATCCAAGAGGGTGCGCCGTGCGGTCTCCACATCGCTGTGGTGCCGCGCGGAGACCCGGCGGATCTCTTCGCCGAGGCGGACGACGCGTCCCGCAGCCTCGGCGTTGGTGGCGGCACCGCTCCGCAGAGCGGCTAGCAGCTGATCCGCTTCGGACATGCCATGCCGCTGCTGCTCGGCCCCGGCCGAGATCTTCACCATCGCGGCAGAGATCTGGCCGCTCGACGCGGCGATCTCCTCGCTCATCGCCGAAAAATCTCCCGCGCTGGCGCTCAGGTGCGAGGACTCCTTCACCACTGCGGTGACGACCTGGCGGAGCTGTCCCGCCATGTTGTCCAGCGCCCGGGCCAGTCTCGCCAGCTCCTGCGGCATGTCGGAGAGCTGGATAGCGCGCAGGTCTCCCGCACCGAAGCGATCGGCTGCGGCGATCAGCCGGTTGAGCTGCCGGTCCACTTCCCGCACGGTCCAGGTAGAGGCGCCGGCGCCGACCACAAGCGCGATGATGCAAAGCAGAATGACCAGCGCCTGATTGCGGCTGGCCTTGGTGCGGAGAGCCTGTGCCCGGTTCATGGCCTGCTCGGCCTGCGCGTCGCTGAGGCGGCGCACGTCCGCAACAAGGCTGTCGGTGGCGCCGCTGGCCCGCGCCGCGACGGCCCGAGCCTGGTCAGGTTTCCCGACATCGGAGAGGGCGTGGGCGGTGGCGTACGCCACTTCGAGCGTCGCCTGATTGGCGCCGATCTCATTCACAATCCGGCGATCGGCATTGCTGAGGTTCTTCAGTTCGCGGTAGCGAGCCTGATAGGAGTAGGCAGAATCTCCGTTCGCGACGAACTCTTCCTTCACCTCGGGACTCGGGTTCAGCAGGTAATGCTCCGCGGCCCGAATCTCCCCCAGTACCGAGGTGACCAGGGCATTGGCGATTTCGGCGCCGGTTTGCACGGTCTGCATGTCCGCCTCGACCGTGCGGCTGATCGAACGGATCGACCAGGCGCCGAGCACCGTCATGGCGAGCACCAGGACCATCAGCGCCGACATCATGACGCCGATCAGGCGGCGAAGGCTGTGCGACAGTTTCACTGGCCCCCCGCGGGCTGAACGTTACCTCCGTGCACGATCCCGATGATCACCCGCTGGTCCGGTACGTCGCCATTTTCGTCGAAGGCAATTTTCCCGGTCACTCCTTCGAAAGCCGGCTCGCTGCGACCGATCGCCGCGACGGCTTCACGAATCGCCTTGCGCTTGGTACCCGCGGATCCGATCACGTCGCGCAGCAGGTACACCACGTCATAGGTCGCCGCGGCGGGCTGGTTTGGCAGGCCCGCGTCGGGATACTTGCGCCGGTAAGACACGGTGAACTGGTGATTCTTGGGGCTGTTTACTCCCGGAAGATACGCGGCGGAGACGTAAGTGCCTTCCGCCAGCGGGCCCGCTTCTTCGATACCTTCGAGGCCGTCGCCTCCCATGAAGGGGACCTTGAGTCCGCGCTTCCGGGCGACAAGGAGCGCCTCCTCAGCCTCGCTGCGGTTGCCCGCGACGAGAACAAACTGGCTGCGCTTTCGCAGGATGATCCGGTCCAGGTACGCGTCCACATTCGGCGTGCTGCCGAGATAGGGATCGGACTCCACCACCGTGCCGCCCCGCTGGGTGAATTCGGCAGTGAAGGTCCGCCGGATTCCGCGGCCGTAGTCGTCGTTGAGGTAGAGGATCGCGCCACGGTCGAGCCCGAGCTGTTCCCTCGCGTAGCGAGCGAGCGCCGCACCGTGGGCCAGGTCGCTGGGGCAGACCCGGAAGGTGTACGCGCCGGCGTTGGTCACATCAGGCGATGAAGACGAATGG
>DATKJJ010000432.1:0-3023 GCA_035543695.1 Gemmatimonadales bacterium
ACGGACATGAAGCGAAGCCTGCCGGTGACGACGCGAGCCCTGACGCGGACGATGCGAAGGCTGACGCAGACGAAGCAAAGCCTGCCGGAGACGAAGCAGTCCCTGACGCGGACGTGGCGGAGCCTGACGGGGATGAAGTGAAGCCTGACGCGGTAGCCTCAGAAGGTCGCCCCGATCGAAAAGTGCAGATGCCAGCGCCGTGACGACGATGCCGGCGCTGATTCAATCGGAAGGCCACGCTGCAAAGCGTCGGCCACGTCCTGCGGGTCGCGCAGGTCGAGTGGTGAGGGGTTGAGCTTGTATCCGAGCCCGACCTGGATCGCCCCGACGACGGTCGCGTATCCGATCCCGAACCCGACACCCTGGTAGAACTGGTCCTGGTCGATGGCTCCCGCGTTGAGCGCGAAGGGTTTGTCCGGGGTCCAGATGCGCCCCCCATCATAGAAGAAGTACGGCTGGAAGGCTTCGCTCAGGAGCGGCATCGGAAAGTGGAACTCGGCGCTGGCCAGCAGCCGAGCCAGCCCACCGATCGGCGTGTAGCGATCGGAAACAACTACCGTACTATCACCCTGCTGCTCCAGTATCACCTGGGGAACCTTGGGCCCGAGCAGAAGCGAGCCCCACCCACGCACGTCGCGGGTGCCGCCGGCCATGAAGGCTGCGTCGCGCAGCTCCAGCAGCGACAGGAACGGAGACTCCACTTCCGCGGCGTCGATGCTGTTCCCGAAGGGATAGATCCGCCCGATACCCCCGCGCATCGTCAGACCTGTGGTCCTGCTGAACGGCAGGTACGCCGTCGCGCCCAGATCGAGCAGGACATACTCACTGGTATTGAAGAAGGGCAGCGTGGTCGTAACCCGGGGGCGGATCACGTATCCCTTGCGCGGATTCGCGATCTGATCGAGCCGGCCGTAGCTGCCCTCCAGCGAGATGAGGTTTCGGTTCTGGGTCTGCTCCAGAGTGCCGACCGTGCTCGGGTCCGCCAGATTAAGCAGCGGCAGATACTGCTCCGGCGGGAGATCGGAACCCGGACCGTAGTCGAACACCTGGCGATGCGAGATGGAATAGCCCAGAGAGACCGACCGGAGCGGCGCCGGCGCCCAGACCAGCGCTCCCTCCAACCCGGTGGCCCAGCTCCGGTCCCTGAGATCGTTCCGGTACTCGATGAACGGTCCACCTGCCAGTGAGAGCCGGCGATCGCCGACGTAGGGCTGAAAGGCGGTCAGGCTGAGCCGGTAATACTGTTGGGCCGGATACTCGAGCGCGGCTACGCCGGTCTGTGCTGTAGCGGCTACGGTCAGCGTACGAAGGCCGCCCAGCCAGCTCCGATTCGCCCATGTGCCCTGCGCTGTCAACCCGCCTGACGCGATGTACCCAGCCTCTCCCTTGATCAGGTACTGCGGGTTCTCGGCCATCCGCAGCATGACCACGACGGTGGTATCCCCGGCCGAGTCTCGGGCCACGTCCACCGAGGCGAGCCGCACGACGTCCATCTGGGTGATCTGCTGGCGCGCTTCCTCCAGCGCCTGCGCATCGAACCACTGGCCGGCGTGGACCGAGAGCTGTCGGACGACCTCGTGCTGGGGAATGGTCTTGGTCCCGGTAACCTGAATGCGTCCGATCCGGTATCGGCCTCCGGGGTCCACCTGCACTGCCAGGTCTGCCCGGTTGGCGGCGCTGTCGACCCGCGCAAGGACCCGCGCCTTGGCGAACGGATACCCATGGGCGCGGAACCATCGGACCGTGCTGTCAGCCAGCGCCCGCCGCTCGTCTTCACCCGCACGCTCGATGTCTTTCCGCTGTTTTCGCGTGAATCGCTGCCAGTTCGGCTCGAGCGCCTTGGGCAACACGAGAGCGGTATCCATGCCTCCGAACGACAGGGTGTCCACCATCAGCGGCGGCCCTTCAGTGATCCGGTAGGTCACCCACGCCACGTCCGACTTGGCCTCGTACTTCGCCTGGTAGTCCACCTCCACCTTGGGGAAGCCGGATCGCTGGAAGTAGTGGCGGAGCCGGACCACGTCTCGCCCCATTTCGGCCGGATCGAACGGGTGCGAGCCCACGGGAGGAACGAACGGAAGGAAGCCTAGCGTGCGGCGCAGTCCGACCATGCTTCCCTGGCCGGTGAGCGCGATCTTCGAGCGAAGCTGGTCCTCTTCCAGCGACGCCTTGTCCTGAAGCTCGAAGTCCACCGAGCGGACCTGAGTCTTGGGCCCCACCCGATTGAGCGCGTCCTGTCCCGCGAGCGGAGACACACAGAGCAGGCCGGCGGCGACGAACGCCACCCAGTGCTCAGTACGCACGGCGCGCTCGGAACAGGAGACCTGGCGACAGGCTTCCGCCGCGGACGCTGGTCCTGAGCCAGCGCTGCAGAGTGTACTCCAGCTCGAAGCCAGGGCCGAGATTGGCGCCAGGCATCTGCTGAGCCTGGCTCCCGAGCTGAAGCGGGAGCTGCATGTTGAGGAAGAGACGAGGCCCCACGTAGCGGCCCGCCGTGAGCGTGAGCCCGCGACTCGGCTCCTGTTGGATCTGGAAAACGTCGAGACCCAGACCCTTGCCGGCGGCATTGGAGATGGCGCCAGTGAGTGTACCGAGCGCAACCTGCTCGCCCATACTTCCGCCGCCGGTTCCGCTCCCCTCGAAAAGCGGGTTGTCCGATGCGGGCCGTCCGGTGACGATGTACGACAGGATATCATCCTGGCTCAGGCTCGGCTCGGAGGTGAACTCGAGCCCCAGGCTGTCGAGCCGTCCCCGGGCGTGCACGTCGATGATTACGCCTTCGTCTTCCCCATTGCCCTGGGTGGGCACCTGGTACGACGCGGTGACGTCGAGCTTGGTGGAATCGATCGGGCCCGCGAGGTTGATGTCTCCCTCGGTCAGCCGGAACTGCCTGCCGCTCAGCTCGAGGGTCCCCCGGTCCGGCACCGGCTCCACGTGCCCGAAGAACTGCATCTCCTCGCCCGGCTGTTGGGTCAGCCGGAGCTTGCCCATCAGCTCGATGTTGGCCTTCGGGCTGCCGGTCC
>DATKJJ010000433.1:0-10012 GCA_035543695.1 Gemmatimonadales bacterium
GTGGGTGTCTGATCGGGCCGGAGCTGATCGAGTAGCCCGCGGAGGGCTGCTATGGCCTGGATCCGGTCTTCCGGAAGTGCGCTCAGAATGACTCGGAGCGCTCCGGAAGGATCGCCCCAGCGAGCCCGTAGCTCCGCCTCCAGCCGGTTGGCAGGCAGATCCGATTGCGAGCCCAAAAAGCCCAGCAGTTCGGGACGCAGTCGCTCCGGCGCCAGGCTCAGGCTCGATACGGCCGCCCCTCGGTAGCCGGGAAACTTGCGTATCGCGAGCAGCCATTCCCGCAGCGCGGCTGGGTAGTCGCCATTGGCGAGTGCCACCTGCGCCAACTCTGCTGCCAGCGCGTCCGGTTGGCCGAGCCGGGCCCGGCCTCTCAGGTATGCAGCTTGTGCCCCAGCCCGGTTCTGTCGTCCTAACTCCGCCGCACCCCACTCGCGATAGGGAGACTCATCACCCGGCACCAACTGGGCCCACTGCTCAGCCGTCCTGCGCACCGAGTCGGGCTGCCCGGCAGCGGCCCAGGCACGGAGCGCAATGCCGTAAATCGCCGGATTCCGCGGGGCAGCGCTGAGGGCGCTTCGAACGGAAGGGATGATCTCCCCGCTCCGATTGAGCGGCAGCAGTGAGCGCTCCAGCCCGAGCAAGGCCGATATCTCCGCCGGCGAGGCGCGCAAGACAGTCCGATAGGCTTGAACCGCCGCGGCATAGTCTCCCCGCCGCTCGAGGTCGAGCGCACGGTTCAGCCCCGCGGGCTGTTGACCTGCAACCCGAGCCGGCGCAAAGACAGCGGCTGCGATGAGGCAGATGAGTACCGGGAGACGCATCGATTTACCTCGGCGACGGCTGGGTCAGGCGGCGGAAGTAATCTACCACCAGTCGGCGCTCCTCCGGTGACAGCTCCTGCAGCTCTTCCCAGGAGGGAACCCGGAGTCGTTGATCGTCGCCCATCAGTCGGGCCTGCAAGGCGGGCGGCAGGTGGACGCTGTCGTCCGTTGCCGTAGTGCTCTGGCGCTCCTTCTGTTGATCCTCCTCCCGGCCTTGCAGCATGCGGCCGGCATCGAGCATCCGGCGGAACAGTCTCTCCTGGCGGTCGACCATCTGCCGGTCGAGGCGGCCGGCCTCCAAACGCCGCGACAAGTCCTTGGCTTCGTCCGCCATCTGCCCCGCTCCCGGGATGTCGCCTTCTCCGCGGATTCGCTCCAGCTCCTGAGCCAGGGCGCGCTGCCTGGCAGCCAGCCGCTGAAGCTGCTCCTGCATCCCACCGCGGCCGATCATCGGCAGCAATCCTGCGCCCTGCTTGCCCAGGCCACCCTGTTGCTGAGCTAGTTGAGCCATGCGCTCCAAAGCCTCGGCCAGACCCGAGCCCGACTGTGCCCCGGAGACATCGTCCCGGGCCCGAAGCAGTTGATGAGCCGCGGCATTGAGATCGTCCACTGCATTGCCAGCCTGCTCTGAGGCTTCCCGCGTGTTCGGGGCAGCGGAGGAGATGGCTTCACGGGCTCCCTTCATTTGCAGCTGGGCGGCGCCGAGGGCCGCGGCAATCTGGGGCGAGACCAGCGCGTTCTTGCCGCCAGCCTGCTTCATCTGCTCGAGAATCTTCTTCACTCCCTCTTCTATGGCAGCCTGCTCGGCGCGAGTCGCCGCGTCCGGCTCACCCCGCTGAAGGTCCTCCTGAACCCTCAGCTGGCGCTCGGCCAGCCGGCTGGTTTCGGCCAGAGCCTGGTCCATGCTCTCGGCGACTTCGTTCCGCCACTGCTGCTGCAGCTGCTGCCGTTGCCGCTGGAGCTGGTCGCCCAAAGGATCGAGCGAGCGCGATGCCGATTCACCCCGATTTCGCGCCTCCGGGCGTTGGCCTTGGCGCATGGCCCCAGAGGCTCGGCGCATCTGCTCCGCTGCCGTTCGGGCCTGGTCGGCCGAGGCGTGCAGGCTGTCGGGACGGGGGGCTTCGGCAGTTTGAGTCGCCAGCCGCTTGAGGGCGGCGGTGAGCGAGTCGGTGCGCCGGGCCAGCTGCTGCTCGGCTTGAGCAGACCGGGTACTGTCGCCCGAGGCGGTTTGCTGGTTCCACTGACGCTGTTCCTGGGCCAGGTCTTTGGATTCCTGCGCCAGATTTGCCAGGTCTCCTTCCAGCGCCGCCCGGCGGAACAGCTCTCGGCTCCGCTCCAGCGCCTCACGCAACTGCCGCTGCACCTCGGTCAGCTGCTCCAGCGCATCCTTGGTACGTTCGGCGTCCAGATCCTTGAGGGCCTGCTGCAGCGCCGCGAGCTTTTCTCGTAACTCCGGAGAAACCGCCCGCTCCAGCTGTTCCCGTATCTCGGCGAGCTGGCGTTGCCAGCTCGAATCGTTCAGGCCGGCCGCCTCGGCACTCCGTTGCAACGCCTCGAGCGACTGCTTGAGGCTCTCGGCGCTCCGAACCAGGTCTTCCTGCGATCGGGCGACCGCCTGGGCCCGCTGGGACTCCTCGTACGTCAGCGCTTCGCGATTTCTCTCTCCCTGGCCGGTAGGCCGGAGCCGCTCCTGTGCCAGGTCGTCGGTTTGCCGTTCCACCCGACGGCTGGACTCGAGAACTGAATCGAGTTGGCTGGCGACGGACTGACTGGCCTGCCGTTCGGCTGCTCTGACCTCACTCATGGTGGGCAGCCGGAGGATGAATTCACGCGACCGTCCGACGTGAGCCCGCGGTGCATTATCAACTGCCGTGGCCCGGTACCGCACGGTATCGCCCGGCAAAAGACCCCGACGATTGAGATCGAGGGTATAGCTGAGAATGGCTCGGTCGGTGCTCTCATTCGGGAGAGGAACGGCTTCGCGCCGGGTGGAGTCTGCCACGCCGAACCGGCTGATCCGGCGACTCTCCACGGTGACAGCGGAAACCCGATGGTCGTCGCGCACATCGAGCACCAGGGGAAGCTTGAGGCTCAGCGGGGCCAGGGTGTCGGTTCCCGGCACCGGTATGCCAACCGAGGGCGCGCTATCCACCACCAGGCGAATAGGCAACAGCACCGAATCGCCCGCGATCGCGGTGCCGCTCCGGGTGATCAATCCCAACCGGTACGCACCCGAGCGAACCGGCGTGAAGCTGCCGGAAAACCGGTTGCCCTTCACCTGCAATGACTCGGCGGTGGCCCCGTTGCTCCAGATTGCCCGCGCAAGCGGCGCCGTGACCTCTCCCTTTGTTTCCAGCCTGGTGCCCGCGGGCAGGATCAACGTGTCTCCGCCGGTGGGCACCGTTTCGTTTTCGAGTCCCAGATACGCCGGGTACTTCGCGGTGACCTCGATGGACCCCAGAAACACCGGAAGCCGGACGCGTATGGCTATGGTGTCGGAGCCGCGACTTCCGCTGGTCAACCGGGCGAACAGATCACTGCTAAGTGGAGGGGTGGAGACGGTTGCCCGACCGAGGGAATCCAGCCGAACGCCCACAGGCTTCCAGGTCTCTCCGGGCGAGCGGAGCCAGAGTGTGGCGGCCTTACGCCCCATCGCTTCCAGGTAGAGTCGCGCCGGCTCGCCCCGGTCGACGGTGGATCGCTCGGCCCGCAGCCGCACCGGAGCAACCGTGGCTTCCCAGGCCCTGCCCGGATACCACAGCGCCGCAGCCGCGCCTTTGACCGGCCCGGCCGAGGTAAACGCCAGGATTCCAACCAGTAGACAAGCCGAGCTTCCCAGCAGCAGGGTTCGAACCGGACGGGCGATGGGCTCCAGCGCCGACTGGCCGCGGGCACGGATGTCGTCCGCCTGGGTGCGATCGGCCAGCTGGAACAGAGCGGCGCTCGTGCCGGACGCCGAACTGTCCAGCAGGGCCGTCAAGCTTCCCCGGCGCCAGGCACCGAGGTCCTCCAGGCTGCGAGCCAGACACGGCGGCGTCAGCCGGCGTTGATTGCGCCAGGCCAGATAGGCGATGCCGGCAAGTCCCAGCAGGGCGAGCGCCCACGCGACCAGTACCCAGTAGGGAACGGTGAGCCAGCCGAGCCGAACCAGCCAGGACGAGCCACCCAGCAGAATGGCTGCGGTGCCCAACCCCAGGGCGATCCAGGCCAGCCAGCCTCGGCTCCTGAGTGGCCGCACCAGATGGTGAAGCTCCTGCTGAGTCGCCAGGGCCGTCACCCGCCGTACCCCACCGCGTACGCGAACAGGTTCACCCCCATCCGGAGCGCGGACTCTCGCTTCTCCGGCGGATCGTGATGGACCTCGGGATCTTCCCACCCGTCGCCGAGATCCGATTGATAGGAGTAGTACACCACCAGGCGGCCATCGAGAAAAATTCCGAAGCCCTGTGCCGGCTTCCCGTCGTGGACGTGAATCTTGGGAATGCCCTTGGGAAAGTCGTAAACCAGGTGGTAGACCGGATGATCGAGGGGAACTTCGACCAGCGGGTGGTCGGGAAAAAGCCGGCCCAGCTCGCGCCGAATCGAGGTGTCCATACCGTAGTTATCGTCGGCGTGAAGAAATCCCCCTTGCTCCAGATAGCGGCGCAGCGTGCGAAGGTCCTCGTCGCTCCAGTGCACGTTGCCGTGACCGGTCATATAGATGTACGGAACGTTCCACAGGTCGTCGTCCCGCAGGGTGACCACCTTTTCCTCCGGTGCTACGCGAAGGGCCGTACGGGTTCTGAGCGCGGTGAGCAGGTTGGGAAGACTCGACGGGTTCGCGTACCAGTCGCCTCCCCCGTCATAGTGCAGGCGGCCGATGGTCATCACCGGGGGCGCCGGCGGCGCCAGGCCCACGGCAACCAGCAGTGGCAGGAGCAATCGGATCACGGAAGCTCCATGACCAGCTTATAGGCCTCATTCCTGGGGATTCCCATGGACTCGGTAAGCCTCCGGACCACTTCGCGGCGGGTCAGGCCCTGGGCCAGCAACGTCGTGGCCTGTTCGGCCGCATCCTCGGTGCGGTCGGGCTCAGCGGGCGGAACCCCGGTGCCTTCGAGGACCACAGTAATTTCACCCCGCACCGGTGTCTCTGCGTAGTAATCTGCCAGCTCGGCCAGCGTTCCGGCCCGGATCTCTTCGTGGATCTTGGTGAGCTCGCGCGCCACCACAACCCGGCGACCGCCACCGGCGAGCGGCAGCAGATCCGCCAGCAACCCGGCCAATCGAGGCGGCGCCTCATAGAACACGACGCTCCACTCCTCCATGGCGGCACGGGTAAGCAGACGGGTCCGGTCGCGGCCCTTTCTGGGTATGAAGCCGAGGAACAGATATCGGTCTCCGATAAAGCCGGAGGCCGAGAGTGCCGTGGAGACGGCCGAAGCCCCCGGAATTGGTACAATCGCAATGCCGGCTGCCCGGGCCAGCGAGACCAGCTCGGCACCCGGATCGCTTACGGTCGGAGTCCCGGCGTCCGATACCAGGGCCACGTCTCGACCCGACCGCAGGATACCCAGCAGGGTCTCCGAGCGATGATCGCCGGAGTGGGCGTGGAAGCTCAGCAGGTTGGGCGCAACGCCCAGGTGCGTCAGCAGCCCCCGGGTTCTGCGGGTGTCCTCGGCGGCCACCACCGGCACGGAGCGGAGTATCTCGGTGGCTCGGCTGGACAAATCACCCAGGTTGCCCAACGGGGTTGCGACGACGTAGAGGGTACCAGGGGACATGAGAAGCCGGGAAAGGCGGGCAGACGGTGAGGGAAGGACGGACCTTTCCCGACTATCCCGTCCTTCCCAACCTTCCCGTCCTTTTTAAGACAAATGCTGCTTGATCTTGCCTTCCAGCGTGGCCTTGGGCACAGCACCAACCACGGTGTCCACGTGCTGCCCGTTCTTAAAGAAGAGGATGCTTGGGATGGACCGAACGTTGAAGCGCATGGCGGTGCGCTGGTTCGCATCCACATCCACCTTCGCGACCTTGGCCTTTCCGGCGTACTCGCCGGCCAGTTGCTCCAGAATAGGCGCCACGATCTGACAGGGACCACACCAGGTTGCCCAGAAGTCAACCAGCACGAGCCCATCCGCCTGCTCGATTTCGGTGGCAAAAGAAGCATCGCTTACATGTACTGCAGAGGTATTCGTCGCGCCCATCTAGTTATTCTCCTGTGATGTTGTAGGCCCCGCAAGACCTGGAGGAATCGGTGCTCGACCACGCACGCATTGCTCACGTCGGAATAGCGGTCAGTGATCTCGAGGCGGCGGTCGCGTTCTACCGTGATGTGCTCGGGATCGAGCCGCATCCGCCGGAACAGGCCGACGGAGCAACCATCCTCTCGCTTCCGTTAGGCGAGTCAGACATCGAGCTGATGTCACCCAACGCACCGGATACACCGGTAGGCAGGTTTCTGGCAAAGCGTGGGCCGGGCATCCATCATATCTGCTACCGGGTTCCCGATCTGGATGCCGCCCTCGAGGCCTGCCGCGCGGCAGGCTATCGTCTGATCGACGAGATTCCCCGCACTGGTGCGGCTGGGCGCCGGATAGCCTTTATCCATCCCAAAGCAACCTCCGGCATCCTGCTCGAGCTGACTGAGTAAAACATAACAGCGGAGAGGCGACCGAAAGTTCCCCAGCTACTTCTTGGGCAGACTGTCTCCGGTAGCACCTTCAACGCAGGGGCGGGCGGGATTCCCGGCAGCATTGAGATCGACCGAGGTGACCAGCCAGGAGCCGTCGGCGGTGCTCACGGTCTCGAACGGCACGGTCCAGGTGCAGGTCTCCCGCCGAATCTGGACTTGAACCGCGCGACGCTTCTCCGCTTCTGCAACGTCCGACATGATGTGAAAACCGTCGTTTCGGAGATAGGCCTGCATGATCGCGATGCGCTTCTCGTAATCGGGAGGTTGGTGCGTCTTCAGGGCCGGACCATTGGTGGTACCCCAGAGGCTGGCCATCTTATCCAGGTTGCTGTCGGCCACGGCCTGCATGAATCCTTGCACCGCCGTGGAGGCGGAGCGAGCGGGCTGAACCGGCGCCGAGCCACCACCGCACGCAGACAGCAGCAGGATCGCGGTCCAGCAGCATCGGTGTATGGTCACAAGGGTCTCACGGGTAAGAGGTTGGGCAGCGAACATAACCGGCTCCGGGGTGGCGAGCAATGCGGCCGACGCGGCTCTATATCAATATTGATCACGTCGCCACCGTGCGAGAAGCGCGGAAGACGGACGAGCCCGATCCGGTGGCCGCGGCCCTGCTCTGCCAGGAGGCCGGCGCCGACGGCATCACCGCCCACCTCCGGGAGGACCGGCGGCACATCCAGGATCACGATGTGGAGCGGCTCATGGCCGCCAGCAAAGTGTTCAACCTGGAGCTGGCAACCAGTGCCGATGTGGTAGATCTCGCCTGCCGCCTGCGGCCCTATCAGGCCACCCTGGTGCCCGAGCGGCGGGAAGAGATCACTACCGAAGGAGGCCTCGATCTCAGCCGCCCTGCCCCACGGGTTCGGGACACCATCCGGCGGCTGGAGCAAGCGGGAATCAGAGTGAGCCTCTTCATCGATCCCGATCTCCGTACGCTCGAAGCCGCCAAGGATCTGGGCGTTCCTGCCATCGAGCTGCATACCGGCCGCTACGCGCATTCTTGGCGCAGCAGCGACGCCGCGCTGAAGCAACTCCAGGAAGCGGCCCGGTACGCCTCGGACATGGGACTGGCGGTTCATGCGGGGCATGGACTCACCTATCTGAATGTCGAGCCGGTGGCCGGCATTGCCGAAATCGAGGAGCTGAACATCGGGCACAGCGTGGTGAGCCGAGCCATCATGGTCGGAATGAAGAGCGCGGTGAAGGAGATGCGGCAAGCCATGAACCTCCAGCCCTGAGCTATGGGCTGGAACAGGCTTCCGCTAATTTAGCTGGCATGACCAATCCACTCGGCACCGCTGATTTCTTTGCCCTCGAGGCCGGGGAGTGCCTGGACCGGCTGGAGACCCTGGTCCAGAGCTCCGCCCCTCCGCCCGCCGACGAGTTTCTCCGGATGGCCCGGGTGCTCCGCGGCTCCGCGTTGATGGCCGCGCAACCACACATCGCGAAAGCGGCCGCCGGATTGGAAGCGTTTGCCCGCAGCAACCGGGACCAGCAGCGAGCCTGGGATCCGGGCACTCGGGAGCATATCGCTCAGTCGGTGGAGGAATTCCGCTACCTGGTCCGCAGGGTCCGCGAATGGAACGAGGCAGATACTGTCCGAGCCGGCCGGCTGAGCCGCGACCTCGAGAGCCTGACCGGGCGAGCCGAAAAGGAGGATCCGTTCAGCCAGGCTGAACCCCAGAAGGCCGCGCTGAACACCGGTGTCCGGGCCTTTGTGGCGCGCGAGGGCGCGCTCATCGCGAGCGCTCTGGATCGAGCGTCGCGCACCCTCCGCACCTCACCGGGGGATCGCGACCCGCTGTACAACGTGATCCGGCGCATGCAGTCGCTCCGCGGTCTGGCCGAGCTGAGCGAGCTCGCTCCGTTGCCGGACATTCTCGACGGCATCGAGCTGGCGGTGGGCGACCTCACCCGGCTCTACGCCCCTCCCCCCGGCGTCGACGAGGTGATGGACGCGGCCGCCAGTGCCCTGACCCGCATTTCCCGCGACGTCGCCGAGCAGGGACGCCCCGACCCTGATGCCGAGGAGGCGCGGAGCTTCACCGAGTTGCTGCTGCGGGCCTTTGCGGTAGAGCGGGACGTAGTTCCCATCGAGTCGCTCTTTGTCGATGGAGATCCGGAGCCAATGAAGCATCCGGTGGCGCAACCGCAATTCGCTCCTCCGGAGCCGCTGGGGCCACTGGAGCTGGTGAGCCAGGGAGAGCATTTGGGTCAGAGCGCTGATCTCATCTCCGCCGCACGTTCCGCGGTGGAGCGAGATCTTCGGCTCTATCGCCTGCTCGGCACTCTGCGGGCCGCCACCGCGCCCAGCGCCGATCCGGTTGCGGGGGCGCTGGGGATCTTTGCCCGCTCCGCCCGGGAGGCGCTGGCGGCCGGGGCAGGCAGTCGCAGCGTGGAGGACTTGGTAAGCCGCCTGCGCGAGGCGGGACAACTGCTGCGCGCAGTGGTGGAGAGCGACGATCGCATGCTGATCTCCCGGCGCCTGCTGGATGTTGCCCACCGGGTCGATGGGCTGCGGGCCGAAGCCGAGTCGGCAGAGCAGCCGGTCCCCATTGAGTCCCTGGCCTACGACGCAGAGCCGGAGCCGCAGGTGGTCCCCATCGAGAGCCTCGCACCCGATTCGGCAGCATTGCCGGAGCAGCCGGCGCCCAAGGGTGGCCTCGAGGCGAGCTTCCGCACTCTGGATCGACTGCAGCGCGAGCGAGCCCCCACCACGGCCGCCTTCCGCAGGGTGATCGATGAGACCGGAGGCCAGCAGACGGTTCAGGGCACCACTCCGGAGGCCACACCGGTGCCCATCAAGGCCCTCTGCTACCAGGGACATGCCGCGCTGGAACGGGCCAACGTGGTCCGGGAGCAGATCACCGCCGAGCTCGCGCGCGACGCCAGTTTCACTTCGCTCCAACCATTGCTGCAGGAGCTGCTCGACCTCGTTCCCCTGGCGCTTGCCGAAACTTGAGCCAGCGGTAGACCCGGCCCAACCACGGCGGTGGCTGCCCGCCGTGGCAGGGATTGTGGTTTCGGTCGCGCTCCTGTGGTGGGCCCTGAGAGGGGTCAATCCGACAGACATTCTCACCCATGTTCGCGCCGCACGACCGCTCCCACTGGTCGTTGCCGTCCTCCTGGGTACGCTCACCTTCCCTATCCGCTGGATCCGTTGGCGCATTCTGCTGGGCCCGGTTGGAGCATTGCCGCAGCACCGGGCGCCACTCTGGCACGCGATAGCCGTCGGATTCATGGCCAACAACCTGCTCCCGCTGCGCGCCGGTGAGCTGGTTCGGTCGTATACCGCGGCCCGGCTCACCGGAATCCGGTTCACCACCGTGCTCTCCTCCGTCGCGGTCGAGCGCATCTTCGATGGCATGGCCGTGGTCGGGTTGCTCACCGTGGCGCTGCTGGGCTTCGATCTGCCGCGTGAGTTGTCCATCGCAGGCGTTTCGGTGCTGCAGGTAGCGCAGGGGGGCGCCGTCGTCAGCGCCGGGGCATTTCTCATTGCCATCGCGATCCTTGCGGC
>DATKJJ010000434.1:0-2132 GCA_035543695.1 Gemmatimonadales bacterium
CCCGAGAGCCCGACCCCTCTCGCCGGGCTGAAACCTCGGGATCTCGCTGTCGCCGTCACCGAGTCGGCCAGCACGCGCTGGGCTGGAGTCCATGCCTGCCCCACGGAACCCAGCCGGGTCCTCGACCGAGCCACGGTGCACTACCCGCAATTCCGATCTTCCGCGTGGACCTGGGCCCGATAAGGGGTCTTATGCCATGTATGCCGAGGCTCAGAACGCAGGCCACACTCCTGCTTCTGCTTGCCGGCCAAGCTGCCGCTCAATCCAACAGCGGCCAACCCAGCAGCATTGTCATTGCGGTGGGTGAGCAGGCGACCGTCCCCATTCCAACACTGATGGAAGGTCCCGCGGGAACCACGGGCAACCTGGAACTGGCGGATCAGCTCTTTCTCCGGCTGGCCGGTCCGGGACCAACATTGCTGACCTCCGGTGATCGCGGCTTCGTGCCGCTCCTGGCTCGTTCCTGGACCCGGCGGGACTCGGTGACGCTCGCCTTCGACCTCGATCCTCGCGCCCGCTGGCAAGACGGAGTTCCAGTTACCTCGCGCGATGTGGTCTTTACCTTCGAGCGCGCCAAGAACCCCGCTATTGCCCCACGACTCGTCGAGCTCCTGCGCAACGTGAGCTCGGTGACTGCGGAGGGGGATCGCCGAGTGGTATTCCACTTTTCTCGTCCCTACGCTGAGCAGCTGTACGACGCCACCTTCCATGCCCCGCCGCTACCGGCCCATTTACTCGACACGATCCCGCCCGAGGCGCTGGCGCATGCGGATTTCGTGGCTCATCCCGTGGGCAGTGGACCCTATAAACTGGTGCGGATTGTCTCCGGACAGTATGTCGAGCTGGCGGCGAACGAAAGCTTCTTTCTGGGCAAGCCCAGGATCGAGCGGGTGATCATTCGGACTGCCTCGGATCCGGACGCTCGGATCAATCTGCTGCTGAGCGGCCAGGCCGATGCGGTGAACAATGTAGTCCCACCGCTGGACAACATTCAGCGGATCCAGGGCGACACCAGTTTGCGAGTGATTCCGGTCTCCTCCCCCACCGTGGGTTTTCTGCTGTTCAATCAGAAGGACCCCCGTAACCAGGCTGAGCCTCACCCCATTCTCTCCGACGTTCGGGTCCGGCGGGCCATCACCCTCGGGCTCGATCGCCAGCTCTTGGTTCATGCCGTGTACGGATCATACGCCCAGGTGCCCTACGGACCGGTGTCGTCCATTCTCTGGATCCGAAACGGCGCGCCCAAGCCCGCCCGGCAGAATGTCGAGGAGGCCAAGCGGCTGCTCAGCGCTGCGGGATGGCGAGATACCGACGGCGACGGAGTTCGAGACCGGGAAGGCCGGCCACTGACGCTAACCCTCTCGCTTCCCACCACCAGCGCGGTCCGCCGAACGCTCTCAGTGTTGATCCAGGAACAGCTCCGCCAGATCGGGATCAGTCTCGAGCTGCAGCAAATGGAGTTTCCGCTCTGGGTCGAGCGACGAACGGCAGGCAAGTTCGATATCGATTTCGGCAGCACAGTCCAGGATCCTTCGCCCAGCGGACTGACCCAGGGCTGGACCTGTGCCGGCGGGACCAATGTTGCCAAGTACTGCAATCCACGGACGGATTCGCTGCTCGACGTGGCCATCAACACGCGCCCCAAGGGCGATCCCGGGCAACCCTGGATCGCCGCATTGCGGCAGATCGAGGCGGACGCGCCGGCGACCTTTTTGTACACTCCCTTCTATGTGTATGCCGTGAGGCGCCGGTTCCAGAACGTGAGCATCATGCCGGCCTCGTCCTGGCTGAGGCTGTGGGAGTGGTCGGATTCCCGATGAGAGGCTGGCTGCTCCGCCGGGCACTCCAGGCAGTCGCGGTGCTCGCGATCGCGCTGACGCTGCTTTTCTTCCTGATGCGGGCGGCCCCGGGAGACCCGCTGTCGCGCGCCAGCGAGGTGCGCCCGCTGACTCCGGTCGAGCTCGCCGCCTTGCGAGCGCGGTACGGTCTGGACCAGCCGCTCGGCGCCCAGTACGTCTCGTTCATCAGCGGCCTGGTAAGGGGCGACCTGGGGGTTTCCATCGAGTACGCCCGGCCGGTAACGGCGCTGCTGGCTGAACGTCTGCCAGCGACCCTGCTGCTGGGCGGCAGTG
>DATKJJ010000435.1:0-3179 GCA_035543695.1 Gemmatimonadales bacterium
CTCCAGACGCCATCCCTGGTCATCGGTCAGGTGCAGCTGGAGAGTGTTCATTTTGTAGAGCGCCAAGAGATCGATGAGCTTCTTGATGAACTCGGGTGGGTAAAACCATCGGGCCACATCGAGCAGAATTGCCCGGTAGGGAAACCGCGGCTCATCATCGATCTCCAGTGCCGGGATGGCCCATCCCGGTTGAGGCCCGGGCCGGCCCGCTTCCAGCTCCGGCGGGAGAAGCTGCCGGATAGTCTGAAGCCCCCAGAACAGCCCCGCAGTGGTGCCGGCAGAGAGCGCCGCTCGCTCCGGGGTGACCACCAGCTGGTAGCTCTCCGGATGGCTCGAAACTGAGCCAGAGGTGAGGCGGAGGGAGATAACGTCGGTAGCCCGATCGTCTCCCGGCCTCGAAGAGACTGGAAGGGGCAGCCCGGAAGCGGCACGCAGAGGAACCAGGAGCAGGTCGGCCAGGGCGCGCAGGTCGGCATCGGCCGGATCGGAGAGCATGATCCGCGTTGCCGGGCTCAGCCGGAACGCGCCCGCTTTGGGCTGGATCCGCTGGGGTGCGGGGACGATGGAATAACTTCGTGGTGACGGACTGACTGGCGGCGTCGCCTTTCCAACGGCACAACCGACCGCTGCAAGCCCCAACAGAACGATTCGAAGAGTCGTCTCCAACCTTAGTGCTGCATGCAGCCGGCCATCTGGATCCGCTGCATCGTGTCGGCTATGGCCATCAACGCGGCCTGGTTCCCCGCCTTCTGCGCCGCCTGGGCACGCTTTCCCAGCTCCTCCACCTCGGCCTGATGAGTCTGGATGTTCTTGGACATGCAGGCGCCTATCTGGTTCGTAGCGGCCGAGGTCTGGGGATCGACCTGCGGAGCGGTGGGTTGAGGGGTCGGAGTCGGTTGCGCCGCCGGTTTCGCCGCCGTCGCCTTGGGCTTCTCCTGCGGCCAGAGGAGCGGCTCCAGCTCAGTCTTCTTCATCGTCACGGCGGCCTTTTCCGATTCCGATACGTCGCTCGGTGCCCCGGCACGCAGAATGGCCATCGTTCGCTCCTGAGCCATGGCGAATTCTCCGGAACCAAGCCCGGATCCCTTCACCGCCGCGCTGTTGGCGCGGATATCAATTTCCCGCTGCATCTCGTAATACGTGTCGGGCTGTTTGGGGTCTTTGACCAGACAGCTCGGACCGCCCTGGAGCAGGGACACCGAGTCCTGATACATCTGCATTGTCTTGCTGTCGCCCTTCTGCCCGGCTGCGAGAGACTTCTCGATCAAGTCGTTGGCCTTCTTGACCTGCTTCTCGTCGCCCTTCATGGCCCACGCCTGCCGACCCGCCTCGCATTTCGAAACTGATTCCGTGTAGGCCTGCTTGGCCTGTACATAGCGGCCATACGGAGTGTCTTCCTTGGCTGCGGCCACTCGCTCGGCCTCGCCGGCCTTGAGGCCGGCGATGAGCTTGTTGATCACGTCGGGTGTGAGCACCACACTGCCGCCCGCCGCGGGAGTCGGGTCGGCGGCGGGTGCCGCGGTGTCCCCGGTCGCCTTCTTGAGCTTCTTCTTGAGTCCCCCGAATTGGGCTGAGGCGGGAGTGACAATGGTGAGGGTAACCAGGGCCACCAGGGCCACGCGGCCGCTGAGACGAAGCCGACTCGGTAAACTCCGCATGATTTCTCCTGGGGATGCGCCGTGTTCTCGGTAGACTGCAGAGAGGCAGATATTGGGAGCCACAAATGTGCGTACTGGCCCTGGGAAACGCCAGCGTTGGCTGGTGTCTTCCGCCGATCGGTGGGACACCGGGCCGGCCCCGGGTACATTGCTACTTTCCGCCGGCAAAGATCAATCCCGGAGGACCGATGCGCCGACGTTTTTGGGCTGTCTTTGTTGCCCTGCTGGGTGCAGTACCGGCCAGGGCCCAGCAACCCGACTCAGCTGCCAAGTTCACGCTGGAAGAGGTAATGGTCCCAGTCCGCGATGGGGTTCATCTACAGACCGCCATCGTTCGGCCGGCTGATCAAAGGGGTCCCCTCCCAATCCTGTTCACCCGGACTCCGTACGGCGTACCCGACAAGGCGCCGGCCAAGGTCCCCGCCGCCTTCAAGGAGCTGGTGCAGGACGGCTACATCTTCGTGTTCCAGAACCTCCGCGGCCGGTTCAAGTCGGAAGGCGTGTTCAAGCTCTCCTCGTACGTCAACCTTTCTGACTCGACGGCGACCAACGAGACCACCGATGCGTATGACAGCATCGACTGGCTGGTAAAGCACGTGCCGAACAACAACGGCAAGGTGGGGATGTACGGCGTGTCCTACGACGGACTCACCACCGCGCTGGCCATGCTCAAGCCCCATCCCGCGCTCAAGGCGGTGAGCGAGCAGGCCTCGCCGGTGGACCAGTGGATGAACGACGACATGCACCGCTACGGCGCGCTCCGGGAGAGCTACGCCTTCGAGTACAGCGTGATGGAGCAGGCCGACAAGAACGAGAACACCAACTTCGACTTCGACCTGTACGACTCCTACAGCTGGTACTTGAGGCTGGGTCCCCTCTCGAACGCGAACGCGAAATACCTGAAGAACAAGATTCCCTACTGGAACGATATCGTCGCCCACCCCGATTACGATGAGTTCTGGAAGCACGAGGCCTGGATCCGACAGCTCGACTCCACCACGGTGCCCAACCTCAACGTGGCCGGGTTCTGGGACCAGGAAGATCCGTGGGGGCCCTGGCAGATCTTTCGCCGCGCGGAGCAACACGATCCGGAGCACACCAACTTCGTGGTCGCCGGGCCCTGGTTCCACGGTCAATGGCAGTGGCCCAAGGCCGACAGCATCGGCCTGATCTCATTCGGAGGACACGAGACCGCGCGGGAGTTTCGGGAACAGATCGAGGCGCCGTTCTTCCGGTATTATCTGCACGATAAGGGCGAGAAGCCGGGCTGGCAGGCAAAGACCTTCCAGTCAGGTACCAACCGGTGGCAGACCTACGAGGCGTGGCCGCCCAAGAATGCCGAGGCGAGAAAATTGTATCTCCACGCCGACGGCACGCTCTCATTCGAGCCCCCACGCGCGGCCAAAGGCTACCGGGAGTACGTGTCGGATCCCGCCAACCCCGTGCCCTATCGCGAGCGTCCGATTTCACCGACCTATCCCGGTGGCGACTGGCGAACCTGGGAGATGGCGGACCAGCGCT
>DATKJJ010000436.1:0-3081 GCA_035543695.1 Gemmatimonadales bacterium
CGGTAAGTCTCGCCCGAATGACCCGCCCCGGCGATGGCGACGCGCCTGGCTTCATCAGGGAGTATGTCGAGTGGGGTGCCGGGCCCCGGGCGTCGCAGTATCTGGTGCTCGGGGCCAAGGCCCGGGCAGCCATCGCCGGCCGGCCCATGGCCGACCTGGAAGACGTGCGCGCGGTCGCCGCATCGGTCCTTCGCCACCGACTCGTCACCAACTTCGCCGCCGAGGCCGCCGACCGCACCAGCGAAGATCTGGTGCGGGAGCTGGTTGGGGGAAAGGGGTGGTTGGTCTAAAGCGGGGAAGCCCAACACAAGTCCGACTAACAAGAAGCCCGGCCAAATTGGCCGGGCTTTTGTGATTCACTTCCTGCTACTTCCCCTCTTACACCACTCCTCGCTTTCTCGCTGCCATCACTGACTGAATAACGCTCCGACCGGCGCCAGCATCTGATCGAAGGAGACGAATGCGCTTGATTGCATCTCGAATATGCCTTCGAGCGCCTGCTCCTCGTCATCCGTGAGCGGCGTCCCGTCGTTCCGGGTGATCGTAGTTGTGGTGCCGTCCGTGGTAATCGTAGCGAAGGCATGGCCGCTGACCCGGATGTTGAGCGTCCCGCTCGTATCGGTGAACTGACCGCTCAGGACGATGGTGCCGTTGGGCCCGGCCATGACGAGGTTCACGTTGATCGGGCTGATCTGCTGGCTCACGTCGCTCACGTTGACGCTGAGATCGATCGAGACCTCGCGCTGGGGCACGTCCAGCGAGTAGGTCAGGGTCAGGCCGGCGGTATAGGTGATGGTGGACCGCAGGTTGATGTTCGCCTGGGTGGTTCCATCGGTGACCATCCCGATCACGGTGATTCGGCCGCTCGAGGCTCCGCTGGTAGCTGTGACCGTGTAATCCACGTAGGTCGTCCCGCCCGACACGACCAGCACCCGCGCGGCCTGGGTAGAGCCGGCGCTGAGATCGATCAGATCCACGTGTCCGGTCTCCACCAGCGGCTCCACCGGGATGTAGCTCACCGGGTCCACCGCATACAGGATGAAGCGGACGCCGTTGTTGGGGGCGCCGGTCAGATCCGAGGCGACGTACGTCGCCGAGTTGGGATCATAGACGAAGGTCTTTCCCGCGACTCCAGCCGGCACGGCCGCGGCTGCGACTCGGCCCGACTGCAGCGAAGCTCCCTGCCGGTGCTGAAGCATTGCGCCCAATCGCTGTGCGCTCCGAACCGCGGCCGCGCGCATGCCCTGCGTGGTCTTTGCCCGGACATCGAGCGCCGCGACCGAGGACGAGATGATCGGCGACCCGCCCAGCGCGGCGTCGAACATCACGCTGAACGTCGAGAAGCTGGCGAATGCGTCTGAGCCGAAGGTCGAGTTCATCGCCTGAAGATCTGCCGAGGTGCCGGCCGGGTTGAATGGCGCATCGGGAGACGAATCGCCTCCGCAACCGGTCAGGGCAACCGATACCAACGCCACCGTCACGACAGATCGCTTGGCGAATTGCAGCACACGCATGGGTTCCGCCTCCATCAGGAGTGAGCAGTTGAGGGCGGCCCGTGCGTCGAGACGCGGGTCGAAGGCCGCCAAATCACCAACAGAAATGCTCTTGGGGGTTGTCCCCGGGCTCCGCACTCTCGCGCAGCGGCCCGGGACTGAGGCGGGATCAGGCAACGGCTATGCCAGCGTTTGCATTCCCTCCCTGGGTTCCACGGGTAGTCCTTCGGCCTGCCAGGCCGCCCAGCCTCCTACCATGGCTCGGGCCCGGGACCATCCTGCTGCTCGAAGCTCTCGCGCCACCCGGGCGCTTGTGGCTTCGTCCTTTCACGCACAGTAGAGCACAACGGTGGCGTGATGGTCGAGCCCCAACTGACGAGCTCGTCGCACCGCATCGTCAGGCGGAAGGCGAATGGCCCCTCGAGCGATCAGGTTGTCCGCGGAAAAGCTACGGTCGGTGCGGACGTCGGCCAGAATGACCGGCGCGCCGGCCTCCTGCAGCTGCCGCAGCTCGGCCAGGGTGATGCGCTCGGGCGCCTGGATCTTGAGATCCGGTTCGGTGGTCAGCGGAGCGCTGGTAACCGACGCTGGCTCGCCGGACGGCACCTCGCTCTTACGGAGGAAGATCGCGATCCCCGTACCGTGCAGCAGCACCGACAGCAGAACCACCAGGCAGGTAATGGCAAAGAGGCGCTCGGTTCCAGGCGCTCCGGCAAAGATTGGCAACAGCACCAGAAGCAGCGAGCTCAGGCCCCGAGGCCCGGCCCAGGCAAGGATGCGGCGGGTTTTTCGCTCCACCCGGAGACGGGCCAGAACGGGCAGCATGACGGCTGTTCGAGCCAGTAGCGCGACGCCGGCGAAGGCCAGTGTGGGTGGATCGACGACGGCAAAGCCGCTCCAGATCAGGCCCGCGCCGAAGGCCACAAAGGTGAACAGCAGGAACATCTCCGCGGTGGCCTGGCCGTAGTCGAGGAAGCAGTCACAGAGCTCGACGTCGAGCCGCGCGATCACCAGCCCCGCCGCGAACGCCGCCAGGAAGCCGCTACCGCCTACCGATTCCGCGGCAGCATAGGCGGTGAACGCCACGCCCAGCGCGTACAGCGATTCGTAGTCCCGCCGGACGCTCACCCGCTTCCGCACCTGCTCCAGCAGCGTGATGGCGACATAGCCGACCAGGGCTCCGAGGAGAGGCCCCAGAAGAAAAAGCCCCACGGCGTGCCGCCCCAGTTCAGACCCGAGATCGGTATCGGAGTGGAGCGCAAGCATGCCGAGCACCACGATGGGGAGCAGCACCACATCGTTGATCCCGCCCTCTAGCATGAGCGCCTCGCGCGCCACTCGCGGAAGAGTGGAACGCCGGGTCAGACTCCGCAGCATTACGGGATCGGTCGAGGCGAGGGCCGCGCCCAGGATCAGCGAACGAATCACTCCCAGATCGAGCAGCAGCCACGCCGCCAGCGCGATGAGTCCGGCCGGGATCAGCGTCGCGGGGCCGAGGATTGTCAGCAAAAGCCGGTGGGGCCGGCGAATCTCGCTGAAATCCAGCGCGATCGCGTCGGTGAACAGCACCAGCACCAGTCCGAGCGTC
>DATKJJ010000437.1:0-2270 GCA_035543695.1 Gemmatimonadales bacterium
GCGCGGTTGGCTCACCGAATCTCTGCTGGAACCAGCGAGCAACTACCGGGTGAAAGGAACTCAATGGCATCGGACAAATATAGCCGTGTGGGCGGGTAACTCGCTATTCTGTTACGAGATAGGTTTAGGCAGCATTTCGGGGACTGGCGCGCCAGCCCATTTGGGATTAATTTCTTCTCAAATGGTCAGACGGAGAGTCCAGTGGCCAGCTATCCAGATGTGCTCAAAGTCGCTCAGAACCTTGGTGGATCCAAGGTTCTCAAGGAGGACGTGGCTTCGGTCGCCGATCTCGAGCGGGCCGTGGGACGGGGTCTCCCCTTTGCCGCCCTCAAGTATGTCGTCCGCCACTTTCCCCAGCGGCAAAAGACACGCGTTCAGCAGATTGTGGTGCCAAGATCCACGCTGCAGCGGCGGGAAGAAGAAGGGCGGCTGAGGCCGGCCGAGAGAGAACGGCTCGAGCGCATTGCGCGGCTGGCCACTCTGGCCGAACAGGTCTGGGAGTCGTCCGAGGAAGCCCAGCGCTTTCTCACCGCGCCTCATCCCCAGCTGGAGAATCAGGCTCCGATCGATCTCGCCGCCACCGATCTGGGTACCCGCCGGGTAGAAACTCTGCTGTGGAAGCTGGAGCACAGTCTCCCGGTCTGACGCCGGCGTCATCCCCTTGCCAACCGTCTTTCGCCTGGCCAAGCGCCGCTATCCGGTCTACGATGGAAGTGGTGCTGCCCTCGAAGGGGCGCGGTGGAATTCACCGGGCCGGGTCCTGATCTATGCGTCGGAGCATTACGCGACCGCCCTTCTCGAGAAGCTGGTGCACGCGGGGCGCACCCAGCTGCCCGGAGCGCACCACGCGGCCGCAATCGAGATTCCCGACGACTTGCCGGTCGAGGTGTTTGATCCTGGGGCGGTGTCTGGTTGGGACTGGGAGGAATCTGCCAGCGCCCGGGCATACGGCGATCAGTGGCATACAGCCGGGCGCAGCGCTGTCCTGATCGTCCCCTCGATTCCTGGGCAGCCAGTGGAGCGAAACTTCGTGATCAATCCGGCCCACCCGGACGCAGCCCGCATTCGGGTAGGGCCTTCCTTTGACGTGGTCTGGGATGGCCGACTCTTCGGTCCTCCTGCCACCAGCCGCAACCTATGAGAATTCCACTGCGTAGTCTCCCAGCGTTCGCCTTCATTGTATTGGCGCTCTCTGCCGGAACCGTAAGGGCCCAGAATCGGCCGGACAGCCTCGCGTCACCGCTGCTCCTGGTGCCTGATGCCGTGTGGGACGGCGTGTCGCAAAGCCCGCGGACCGGCTGGGCGGTGCTGGTGCAGAAGAATCGGATCGAGTCGGTTGGTCCGGCGGGCAGTCTGGCGGCACCGGAAAACGTGGAGCGGATGGAGCTGCCGGGCGCAACTCTCATTCCTGGGCTGATTGAAGGACACTCCCATCTGTTCCTGCATCCCTATGACGAAGCCAGCTGGGATGACCAGGTCCTGAAAGAACCCACCGGTCTCAGGATGGCGCGAGCGGTGGCCAGCGCGCGGGCCACTCTGCTGGCTGGAATAACCACGGAGCGAGACCTGGGCACCGAGGGGGTTTTCGACTACGACGTGCAGCTCAAACGGTCGATCGATCAGGGGATCGTGCCCGGCCCGCGGCTGATCACGGTCACTCGGGCTATAGTAGCGACGGGAAGCTATGGTCCGAGGCGCGCGGACTACTCCTTCGATCCGGGGCAGGGAGCCCAGGAGGCAACTGGTCCGGAGGAGATCGCACGGGTGGTTCGCAGTCAAATCGGTCATGGCGCCGACTGGATCAAGGTCTATGCGGATTACCGCTGGGGGCCGGGGGGTGAAGCTCGTCCCACTTTCAGTGAAAGTGAGCTCAAAACCCTGGTCGAGACGGCTCAGGGCAGCGGGAGACCCGTGGCCGCCCACGCCACGACGGAAGAGGGAATGCGCCGAGCGGTGATGGCGGGTGTCGAGACCATCGAGCACGGAGACGGAGGCACGCGTGAGGTCTTTCGGCTGATGCGCCGGCGGGGGGTTGCGCTCTGCCCCACACTCGCGGCAACGGAGGCGTACGCGCAGTACTTCGAGGGCTGGAAACGCGGCTCACAACCGGTGCCCCAATCGGTGATCGACAAGCGGGCCAGCTTCCGCGCGGCGCTGGACGAAGGCGTCACCATCTGCTTTGGCGGCGATGTGGGAGTGTTCAGCCACGGAGACAACGTCCGGGAGCTCGAGGCGATGGTCGCCGGAGGCATGACCCCACTCGATGCCGC
>DATKJJ010000438.1:0-3061 GCA_035543695.1 Gemmatimonadales bacterium
CACCGCGCTGCTGAACGCACTGGAAACTCAGGCTTCTTGGCTCCTCGATGCAGCCTTCTCGGCCTACCAGTCCGGAGGTGCAACCTCCGATTCGGTCATGCGCCCGTTCAACAGAGTCCAGGGCCTGTCCCCGCGCACTCCAATTTTCTTGTCCCGTGGTCTCTCGGTACGAGGCCAGATTTTGGCGGGGAATGGACGCTGGCGAGAAGCCAGCGTCGTATTCGATTCACTCCGACCTTTGGACCCTCAAAAGGCGAACGGAACAATCGCGTGGTCGGTTGTGCTGGGACTCGCGCCACCAGCGTTCACACCGGTGCTCGACTCGGTCGCGCGTGCGATACCGGCAGGACCGGAGGCCGAGTACGCCCACGCCATGCTCGATATACTTCGCGGCCGCGTCCCTGAAGGCCGCCGACGGCTGGCCCGCGCTCTCGGCAGCAGAGATTCCGCCACTATGGCTGAGTCGATCCGCGGCCTCATGATCGCAGGGGACGGCTGGGGCCAGCTGCTGGAGGGAGATTCCGCCGGCGGGATCCGGCGGATGCGAGCCGGCCTCGACCAATCCGCCGCGCCTAACGAGGAGACCGCATTTCCCCGGTTCCAGCTCGCCCTGAGTCTTGCCGCCCGGCCGGACACGCGGGCGGAAGGGATCAACTGGCTCCGCTACGGCTTCGACTTGCTGCCGTTGTACAAGCCCCTCACGTTGCTCGCGCTCGGCCATGCGTACGAAGCCGCTGGAGTCAGGGACTCCGCGACGCAGGCCTATACCCACTTCCTCCGGCTCTGGGACAAGGCGGACCCGGAGCTGCAGGGCAGGGTACGAGAAGCCAGAAGCGCTCTGGAGGAGCTCAATCGGGAGCAGCCACGTTAAGCGCAGCCTCGGCCGCGCGGTCCCGCTGCCCTTCGGCATTGTAAACAGCCGCCACTCGCCCGCCGGTCTCCACCACACCGAATAACCGATAGCGCGGCACCTCGCCGACCACCTTGGGAACCGGCGCCCGTAGCTGCCACCGCACCGGGACCCAGGCTCCGTCGGGAAGTCGGCCGAACTGGATCTCCCCTCCCGCGCTTCCCGATGGGGCCCACCGTGGCCGGGCAGCGAACTGGAAATTGAGTGAATGGAGCGTGAGGGAGCGTCGGTCGAATGCGAGCGAGCCCTGGAGCGCGGCGGCCCCGTGAGTGCCTTTGGCGGGCTTGAAGCGGGCGACAACCGAGCTGCTGTCGCCCCGATCCGAGGTCTCCACCGAGATACAGTGGCTTCCCAGAAACCAGTCCGTGAACAACACCCTGGCGTCGGGACCGAAGTAGGTGGGCCCGTTCTCGGGTCGATCGTTCATCGGGCTCGGGGCCGGCCAGTCACCCTGCACGAAGCCGGTTTTGCGGAGGCTGTCGGGATCGGCGCTTTGGATCGGCCAGCCGGTCAGCCGATCCTGGACCACGACGGAATCCTCCGGAGGTCCCACTACCGGCACGACGCGCCGGTAGGTCTCGGTTTCGTAGCTCCGCTTTCCCCTGCGTATCTCCGCCTCGGCCAGGGCCAAAGAGGTCTGGGCCGCCTGCAACAGGTTAGCTCCCAGCGTAGCATCACCCAGGGTTATCGCGCAGTTCGGTCGCCGGGCCGAGGCGCTCAGCTCGTGCAGCTCGAAGGGCTGGTCGGGCACCCGCAGTGTCCGTTGTGAGATCTGGTTGCCGGTCAGGTCGAAGGTGGGGGTTTCCCAGCTGCGCTGGCCGATCTGCTGAACTCGAAGACGATAGCGGCCCGGTTGAGGCGCCCGGAGCTCAAAGCCGCCGGTGGCACTGGTAACCGTTCGCGCCTGCTCCCGCCCGCCGTCATCCAGCAGGACGATCAGGGCCTCGAGCAGGGGAGATCCACCGGCCTCGCGTACGGCGCGGCCGAGCACCTGCTGGGCTGCCAGATTGTGGGTGGTGAGGAGGACGGCAAGGGTTCCGCCCCAGCGGCGGAGTTGCTTCATCATCAGGAAAATGTCGCGTATCTTGGTCGAGTGGCAGAGCCGAAGCGTTCCAAGCCCGCGGGCGAAACAAAGCCGCGCCGGAAGAAGAAGGCGGCGGCGGAGCCGCGCTCGCGAGGCATTTCCCCGGACGCCATCAACTCGGGAGCTCCTCCCGCCGCGCTCACCCGGCTGGCCGAGGCAGTTCAGGCCGATGGCGGCACAGTGCTCGCCCCCTACAAGGATCCGCTGGGAGGAAATTGGCAGCTCTTTGCCGCCCTGCCCATTGATCTGGTGGAGCCCACTCCGTATCAACGCGATCTCTCGAAACCTCATGTCGAGCGGCTCTCCGCGGCCATGGACCGCCTGGGGCGCTACCTGGATCCGATGATCGTGGTGCGAGGAAGCGCTGGAGGGGAAGGGGAAGACACGAAACACCCCTACTGGACGCCGAACGGTAATCACCGGCTGGCCGCGCTGAAGCGCCTCGGAGCCCAGGCAGTGGTCGCGATTGTAGTCCCCGATATCGAAGTCGCGCACCGGATCCTGCTGCTCAACACCGAAAAGGCCCATAATCTCCGGGAGCGCTCCCTGGAGGTGATTCGATTGGCCGAGCTGCTGTCCCAGACCGAGAGTCGGCCCGAGCGAGACTTTGAGATCGAGTTCGAGGAGCCGGCCCTGCTCACCATCGGCTTGTGCTATCAGGAGAACGGCCGATTTGCCGGCGGAGCCTATCATCCCGTACTTCGCCGGGCGGAAAAGTGGCTGAGCTTGCCCCTGCCGAAAGCATTGGAGACGCGGCGGGAGAGAGCCGCCAGGGTGCTGGAGCTGGATCAGGCGGTGACCGAGGCGATGAAGCGACTGAAGGAACGCGGCTTCGACAGTCCCTATCTGCGTCCGTTTGTGGTCGCTCGGATCAATCCCCTTCGATTCAAACGGGGCGGCAATCCGGACGTGGACGAAACGCTCGACACCATGTTGGCGGCGGCTCGCCGCTTCGACGCCGGACGGGTGCGCGCCGACCAGCTGGCCAAGGCGGGCGGAGCCACCGAGGATTCGGGGTAGTACCTTCGCCGCCCCGCCGCCCCGCCGCCCCGCCGCCCCGCCGCCCC
>DATKJJ010000439.1:0-7551 GCA_035543695.1 Gemmatimonadales bacterium
CCGGACAGTCCATCGGAGCAAAGAATCAGGGTGTCTCCCCGCCGCACCGGTTGATGGGTGAGATCCACCTTCACCCGCGGGTCGGGGCCGAGGGCCTGCAGGATGATGTTGCGCCGCTCGCTCTGTTCGGCCTCTATCTCGGTCAGCTCGCCCGCGTCCACCAGGCGCTGCATCAGGCTCTGGTCCTTGGTCAGTTGAATCGCCTCGGTTCCCCGGACCAGGTAGGCACGGCTGTCGCCGATCTGCGCCAGGTAGAGGTCATGGCCGAAGATCCCGGCGGCGGTGACAGTGGTGCCCATCCCTCGTACCTCGGGGTGCTCCCGGGCATAGCCGTAGATCTCTGCGTTGGCAAGCTCGACCGCCTCCCTCATGCGAAAAGCAAACCGGGAAGCTGCGGGGTTGCCATCGTGGGCCCAGGCGGTGGCCATATGCCGGTGGATGACGTCGGCCGCCATGGCGCTGGCCAACTCCCCGGCGGCCGCGCCGCCCATTCCGTCGGCTACCATGAACAGCGAGCCCCGCGGGCCGATCTGATGATTGCGAACTTCAGGCTGGAGGCTGGCGTTGCCGGTGGTCAGGTCGGCGACGAGGAAGGTGTCCTCGTTGTGATCGCGGGTGCGGCCCAGGTCGGTCTTGCCGAAGACGGAGACGCGTACCGAGCCGTTGGTCATTCCACGCTGTCCTTCCGTCCGTCAGGCGTTCGAGGTCTGACGAATCTAGGGAACGGTATGAAACGCGTCAACGCTGCCTTGGCGTAAGTCCTAGTCAACGTTTACCTTGCAGCATGGCGTTCCAGCGAAGGGTCGTTTCGGCGCTGTGGCTGCTGTTCACCGCGCCAGCTTCTGTTCTGCCGCAAGCACCCCCCATCGCGCTTCGCGTCGTCTATCCCGCTGCGGAGGACCGAGTTCGGGTTCGGGACTCGAGCTTTCTCCTCGGATCGGTGTCGGGGCCCGACGTACGATTGAGCATCAATGGAAGCCGGGTTCGGGTGGCGGACAATGGGGCGTGGCTGGCCTGGCTCCCGTTTCCGCCGGACAGTGTGATGCAGTTCAGGATCGAGGCTTTCCGGGGGCAGGACTCCAGCGTAATCAACTACCTGGTTCGACGCGATCCGCGCTTTGTGCCCGGTGAAGTGAGGTCGGGCCGGGCTTGGATCGATACCATGTCGCTGACACCTCGGGGACAGGCGTGGATCGGCCGGGACGAGTATGTCACGTTGTCACTCCGCGCTCCGGAGGGGGCCGAAGTTCGGCTGCATCTGCGCGATGGTTCCAGCGTTCAGCTGCGTCCCCAACGCCAGCCGGAAGAAGTCCTCCCCGCCATTCGGGCCTTCGAGCACGACACCACCAAGCTGCGGACGCCCGACGAAATCAGGTTTGTTGGTGTGGTCCGGGGTCAGGCGCTGGGCCCCGACCCTGGACCCATCCTTCGCGGTCCCTCGCCGGCGCTCATTCAAGTACTCGGCCGGGCCGTGTGGCGCTGCGTCACCGCGGCTTCCTGTCCCACGCCCTACGCCGATCTCCTGTCTCCCGATTCAGGTTGGGCAACCGTGGAGGCCGCGGTCGATCGAGATACAGTTCGAGTCCGCTGGCCCTTGCAGATATCTTTGCTGGATACGCTGCCGCTGGTGACCGAGTTCGACGACGACACGACGGGCACCGGAAAGACTGATAGTCTCACACCGGGAAGAGCGACACCCGGTGGCCCATATCAATGGTTCTTTCCCACCGGTACCCGAGCCCAGGTGACGGCCCGACTGAACGACGACCTTCGCATATGGCTCTCGCCCGAGGCCGTGGCGTGGGTGCCGGCATCTGATGCCAGGCCTCTGCCCCGCGGAATTCCGGCCCCGCACGCCGTGGTTGGCTCGGTGACGCTGAGCAGCCTGCCCGACCGAGTCGCGCTCCGAATACCGCTCACCCAACGGGTCCCCTTCCAGGTGATCGAGAGCGAACAAACCCTCTCGCTCAGGTTTTACAGCGCTGTCGCCGACGTGGATTGGATTCGGTACGGCAGGGACACGCTGATCCAGCGGCTCGGATGGAGTCAAAGCGGCACTGACGAGCTGAGCTTCACCGCAGAGCTAACCCAGCCGGTCTGGGGCTACCGCACCCGGTGGGATCGAAACGATCTCTTGCTCGAGATACGGCGCCCTCCCTCCATCTCGTCCAGCCATCCGCTGCGGGGACGCCGCATCGCCATCGATCCCGGCCACCCGCCTCTTGGGGCGACTGGTCCCACCGGATTACGGGAGGCCGATGCTAACCTGGCGGTGGCCCTGCGGCTTCGCGCGCTGCTGCAACAGGCGGGAGCTCACGTGATCATGACTCGTACCGCCGACACCGCGGTGGACCTCTGGTCCCGGGTGACCGTGGCCGATACCAGCGGGGCGGAGCTCCTCGTGTCCATCCATAACAACGCGCTGCCGGATGGCGTCAACCCCTTCACCAACAACGGGACCACCGTATTCTACAATCAGCCCCGCAGCCTGCCCCTGGCGGCCGAAATTCAGCGGGCCCTGGTGCGGCGGCTCCGGCTCCCCGATCTGGGCATCGGCCGGGCGGACCTGGCGCTGATCCGTCCCACCTGGATGCCGGCGGCGCTGAGTGAAGGGATGTTCGTGATCCTGCCGGATCAGGAAGCCCGGCTTCGGTCAGTTGCGGGGCAGCGGCTTTATGCTCGAGGTGTGCTCGAGGGCATCCAGAGTTTCCTTCGGGGACGAGCCCGGACCCTGCGCTCACGCGATGTGGGCCGGCTGGGATCAGAGGCGTCTCCTATGGCGCAAATAAATCCATCCCCCGCGCCTCCGCCGCCGGTCGGAAGCGCAGCTCCGTAAGTAAGCGCGTGGAGTCATGAGGTCTGGCTGATGTTGCCATTCAGTTCTACAGCGAAATTTCAGTCGCACTGCGGCCTTCTCGCCCTCGTCATCCTGGCACTGTTCCCCCGCTCGATTACGGCACAGGCCCCACTCGATCGAGCCGAGCTGGAACGCTTCCGCGACTCCCTTGCATCCACCTCCGATTCCATTGGTCTCCTCGCCCTCGAAAAGCGCCTGATCGACTCCGCCAAGGTTCATCGCAGCGATGGCGTCCTGCATCTGAAGCTTGGGTTCCTTTCCCTTCGGCTGGGCGACATGGGTGGTCACTCCCACTATGACGATGCTGCCTCGGAGTTCCAGTGGGCCATCGACCTTCAACCTTCCTGGCCGTATGCCTGGTACGGAATGGGATTGGCGGAGTATGGGGTGGGCGACTCCCAAATTTCTTTCGTGACCGGGCTCAAGACGATGTTGGGCAAGGACGCGTTGACCCGCTCGGCGGTGGCCTTTGCCAAGTCAGCCGAGGTAGACCCTTCGTTTGCCCGCGGCCTGGTCGATCTGGCCAACACCGCGTTGCGCCAGCGGGTCAACATAAAGCTTGGGGTGGCCCTGGAAGCGCTGCGCCGGGCGGGGAAGACCCCGGCTGAAGCCGTTCCCGAGGTTCTCCTCGCCCGGGGCCGGGTGGAGCGCGAGGTTGGGGACGGTGATTCCGCGCTGGCCGCCTTCAACGCGTACCTCGACCGGGGCGAGAACCGCGGTCTCGGCCTCCTCGAGGTCGCCCGCACCGATTTCCTGATGGGCCGTTTCGACGGTGTCACACCGTATTTCGAGGGTGCGGCCTCTGACGACTCGACCAGCGTAGCAGGTTATCGGAGCGATCTTGCCACCATTGCCCCGGACAGCGTCCTGCGCGAGTTCGATCAGCAACGGGGCGAGCAACGGGCGCGCTATCTGCGGCGCTTCTGGAGCCAGCGGGACCGGGCCGAGCTGCGGGCTGATGGCGAACGACTTCGCGAGCATTACCGGCGTCTCTTCTATGCCCGCAAGAATTTCCAGCTGACCACCAACAACCGGCATTACGACATCGTAGAGCGGTATCGTTCCGGGAGCCGGGATTTTGACGATCGGGGGATCATCTACATTCGCCACGGCGAGCCTTCGAGCCGCGCCAGCTACGCCGCACCTGGACTCGATCCTAACGAATCCTGGCGCTACGCCCGGTCCGACGGCGATCTGATCTTTCATTTTATCGCGCGGGAGGACGTGCAGGACTTCAAGCTGGTCGAGAGCCTGTTCGACGTGCTGGGATTCAACAATGCGGTGCAGCTGCAGGGAGAGGCCAACGCCGCCGACAACGCGGTTGCCGAGCAGCTGATGTTGTCGCGGGAGGAGCTGTCTCCGATATACCGCCGGCTGCAGAGCGCCAGCCGCGGCAGTACCGGGCGGTTCCAAAGCCAGGAGCGCCGGGTTGGCCAGGAGAGCATTGCCGTAGGGACCAATAGCGACAGCTACGAGCTGCGCTTTCCTCAACGGCTGAAGGCCCACTCGGAGGTGCTGGCCGTCGGCCGCGATTCCAGCGGGCCCAAGGTGCAGATCGCCTATGCCATTGCGGGTTCCAGTCTCGAACCGGTTCCGGTGACACGCGGCTTCCTCTACAGCGTCAGGCTGAGGTTCGTCGCACTGGACAGCCGGAACCAGGTGGTCGCATCGCTGGATACCACTCGTCACTTCGTTGCGCCGGCGCCGGTACCGCCCAGCGAGCATCTGGTTGGACGGGCGGAAACCACGGTTCCTGCGGGCCCACTGCACTACCGGCTGGCAATTCAACAGGGAGAGGCTTCCGGGGTCACCCTCCCTACCGACTCCGTACGGGTGGGACCACCTCAGCCGGCTGGACTCAATCTCAGCGATCTGGTGCTGGGGAATCGGAGCACCAATCTGACGTGGTACCGTGCCCCTGATGATACCGTGCTTTTCAATCCGCTCCGGATTTATCGCCGTAGCGACGAGATGGAGCTGTACTACGAGATCGAAGGGCTCAAGCCCAGTCCCTATACCGTGGAGCTTACCGTCAAGAAGAAGGGCTCCGGCGGCGGGATATTCAAGAAGATCTTTGGCGGTGGTGGAGCAGCCCTTCGACTGAAGTTCGAGGAACAGGCCACCAGCCCGCAGGTGAGTACCCATCGACGCCTCCAGCTCGGCCGGCTCAAGCCGGGGAACTACGTGCTCGATCTCCTGGTAGTGGATGCGACTGGGCGCCGCGATCACCGGGCGCAGGAATTTCAGGTGGTGGAGGAGAAAAGCGGTGAGCGGGAAAAGTAAAAGCGTAAGCGGTAAGCGGGTGTTCCAATACAGAAGAAGACCCTCCGCCTATCTGGTTCGGAGGGTCTTTGCCTAGGTGGGTTCCCGCTCACTGCTCACGCTTTTGATGTTCCCGCTCACGAATTCAGCATCACATCGGCCAGGCGGCCGGACGCGACGGGGTGAGAATCAGCAGCGGTTGAACCAGGCTCTCCGCCTTGACGACTGCCTCCACCTGAACCAGATGCTGGGTGACGCCGGTGCTGGTGTCGAAGGTGGCGATGTTCATGAGCATGGAGGCCAGGGGCCGGTCGGCCTGCTTGGTCCTGCCGCCCTCGGCCGGCGCCACGGCGACCCCGGGTACCAGGGTTATCCGTGCATGACCGAACAGCCAGAGGGGCAGCCCGTCCAGCGACTTCAACAGCCGCTCGTTAAACGCCAGGCTCTCACCGTGCAGGGTGATCAACCCCAGGGTGGGGCGCTCATGCTGCCGCCGCGAGTGTACCACGAAGCCATAGTTGAAGGCCGGGTCCTGACCTGCAGCGCGGCGCAGAGCCGCCCGGAGCTTCTGTTGGCTGAAGGCAATCGTGTGATACGGGACCACAGGCTCTCCAGAATGATGGCGGGAAGAGGGGTCCCGAGGCTGGGGGGAGCCGGACCACCGGTCGGGTAGGCTGCATTCTACGTGCCAGTGGAGGAGTGAAAGCGGGGCAGGCGGGAAACGGGGAAGTGGCTGTAAATCGCGCTCTCCTAGCGTCCGGGCTGGAGTTCTCGATCTCCCAAAGGGTCTTCGCGGTCAGCGCGGACTTCCCCGCGCCCCCCGCTGTCCCGCTTGCTTATCGCAAAGCATCTCGCGATACGCCACGCGATTCCGCTTGACTCAGCAGGGCCACCGCGTAGCTTGCGCGCTATGTTCTGCTCCCGCTGTGGCAGCGAAATCACCGGAAAATCGAAGTTTTGTCCCTCCTGCGGCTTGGACCTCATGGCCACCACTCCGGTGCATGCCATCGCCACAGGGGTCCTGCAGGAGCTCGACCTGGTGCGGGAGTCGCTGGCCGCCGAATACGACATCATCGAGGAGCTGGGTCGGGGCGGGATGGCGATAGTCTACCGGGCCAAGGACCGGCAGCTCGAGCGCGAGGTTGCGGTCAAGGTTCTGCCGTTTTCCCTGGCCTTCGACACCGAATTCGTGGAGCGCTTCCAGCGGGAGGCGCGCACCGCCGCTCAGCTGGAGCACCCCAACATCATTCCGATTTACCGGGTCGGCCGCTCGGACCGGGTCATCTACTTCGTCATGAAGTTTCTTCGGGGCGGCTCGCTGTCGGGAATTCTGGGACACCGGAAGAAGCTGACCCCGCCCGAGATCCGGCGGCTCCTGCTGGAGGCAGGGAGTGCTCTGGGCTATGCGGCTCAGCGGGGCATCGTGCACCGGGACATCAAGCCCGACAACATCATGTTCGACGAGTTTGGGCAGAGCGTGCTGACCGATTTCGGCATCGCCAAGGCAGCGTCCGGACAGAAACTCACCGGGACCGGCATGTCCATCGGAACTCCGCACTACATGAGCCCGGAACAGGCCCGGGCGCAACCGATTGACGGCCGGAGCGACATCTACAGCCTGGGCATCGTAGCCTATCAGTGCCTCACCGGCAGCGTGCCCTACGACGGCGAGGACAGCTTTTCGATCGGATACAAGCACATCACGGAGCCGATCCCCACGCCCAGCCTGGTCACCGCCGACGAGCGCCGTCTCTTCGAAGTCATCAAGCGGATGCTGATGAAGGATCCGTTTGACCGATATCAGGCCTGCGAGGAGCTGATCGCCTCTTTTCAGGGTCAGCCCATCGCGGCAACCGGAGCGGTGCGCACCAGTATGGCGACGGGGGTTCCGGCCACGGCCGCTGCGGGCTCGGGTATGGGCTCGGTGGCGAGTGGCGGGGCATTTCCACCTATTGTGAGTCAACCCACCACCCCGCTCGATTCTCCGCTGGTTAATCGGCGCATGACGCCCCGGGAACGCCGGGAGGTGCCCCGCCGGGTAGCCGACCGCTCAGTGGCCATGCGCGGTGGTTCGTCGTCCTGGGCTTGGGTCTGGATTCTGCTGGCGGTGCTGGGCGGCGTGGGCGGCGCCCTCTACTACTTCGCGGTCCACGGATTTGCCCCGGTGGGAGTTGCCGCCGAGCCGGCGGACTCCCTGAAGGCTGCTCGTGACTCCGGCCAACGGGTCGATACCACGGCCGGTCAGATTATCCCTCCTCCCCGGGACACTGCAGCCTCACCCAACGCCTCCTCGACTCCTCCGCCGGCGGACTCCGCGGCCGGCAAGCCGCCCAGGGACTCAGTGGCTGCCGGGTCGGCCGCGGCCAATGACGTAGTCGGACCGGTGGACAGCGGTGGCATCCGCCTGACCGGTCTGCCTCGCGGATCTACCG
>DATKJJ010000440.1:0-2719 GCA_035543695.1 Gemmatimonadales bacterium
ATTACACCGGTGTGGATTGGCTGCCGTGTTCGGCAGCACATTGCCTCTTCCTTCGCGCTCACACTTCTCAAGCCGGGCTTCGAAGGGCAATTTCTTAGCATGATCTCCTGTCAGACCCTGGGCCCTGTTGGGCTGAGTGTGGACGGTGCGCCGGCACCATCCGAGTTGTTGTGGCGCAAGCACCTGGGCCTGCTGGTCTACCTGGCCCGATCTCCCCGGGGGAGGGCCCGGGAGCACCTGATCGGACTGCTATGGGGAGAAAAGCCCGAAGCAGCGGCTCGTCATTCGCTGAACGAGGCCATCCGGGTGCTCCGCCGTTACCTGGGCGATGGGAACGTGGACACCAGCGGGGGACAGGTCCGGCTGGCAGAGGGATCGGTCAAGCTGGATATCGATCGCCTGGAGGAGTACGCAGCCGCCGGGGAATGGGAGGCGGCATCCCGTCTCATCGCCGGTGAGTTTCTCGAAGGCTTCGCAATCTCCGGGGCGTCCGACTTCGAGAATTGGCTGGCCAGCGAGCGGTCGGCCATCCGGTCTCGCTGCATCGAGGTTCTCGCCCGGCACGCCGAAGACCTGCTCCGCGCCGGCCAGGCACAGGAAGCCTCCGCCGTGGCGGCTCGGGCACTTTCCCTGGATCCCGGCTCCGAGCTCGCTCTCCGGATCATCATGCGAAGCCTGGTTCTTGCCGGAGACCGGGCCGGTGCCCTGGAACGCTACGAAGAGTTCACCCAGAGATTGCAGCAGGAGATCGGGACCCAGCCCGATCCGGAGACGCAGGCTCTGGCCGAGCGGGTGCGACACGAGCGCACCATCCGGCCACCCGCGCCCGGCCGCTCCGGAGAGCCTGCGGAGGGAGAGCCTCGCCTGCCGTTGGTAGGGCGCGAACCCGAGCTGTCACGCCTCGCCGATGCTGCCGCCGCCGCGCGCGCCGAGCGACGTGCGTGCGCCTTGATCCTCGAAGGGGAAAGCGGAGTGGGGAAGACCCGGCTGATGGAGGAGCTGCTCGGGAGGCTGCGGCTCGATGGCGTCGCCGTAGCCGCGGTGCGTGCGGTCGAAGGAGATCACGAAGAAGAGTGGAGCGGCATTCGCGGGCTCGCCCGGGGCGGTCTGCTCGAGGCCCAGGGATTGGCCGCGGCGCCCGCCCGGGCTCTGGCCGTATTCGCCGAGGGGCTTCCGGAGTGGGCCGACCGATTCCCCCACCTCCCCAGCGATGGCGCGCCGCTTTCCTGGGGACGGGCCTTAAGCGAAATCCTTCGCGCCGCCAGCGAGGAGCAACCCATGGCGTTGGCGATAGATGACGCCCAGTGGCTGGATAATGCTTCCATGCAGGCACTCCGGGCAGTTCTGCGCGACCTCGAATCCGCGCCGGTTATCCTGCTGTTCGCCACCGACTCCCATCCGCCCCGTGCCGAGCTGGATGCCCTCCGCAGCCGGCTGGGTAACGCCGTGAGCGGCGTTGCCGTTCGGTTGGGCTCCCTCGGATCCTCCGACCTGCGCACCCTTGCCCGGCGAATGTTGCCCGGGTTCAGCGATGTCGAGATCGAGCGGGTAGTCCGCCGGGTGGCCACCGACTCCGCCGGCCTCCCGCTCCTGGCGGTGGAGCTGCTCCGGGCCGTGGCCCTGGGGCTCGATCTTCGGGGGACCGCGGGGGCCTGGCCCGAGCCGTACAAGACGCTGGACCAGACCATGCCTGGGGATCTCCCCGACACCGTGCTCGCCGCAATTCGTGTGGGGTTTCGCCGTCTGAGTCCTGGTGCGCAACGGGCTTTGGCGGCCGCATCGGTCCTGGGCGATCGGGTCTCGCTCGATCTGCTGGCTCGAGTGTTGGACCTGCCGGAGAGCAAGGTGGCGGTGGCACTCGATGAGCTGGAGTGGCACCGGTGGATGGTCTACGACCCGCGGGGGTACAGCTTTGTGGCCCGGCTGGTGAAAAAGGTTATTGCCCGGGAGATGCTCACGCCGGGACAACGACAGCGGGTTCTGGAGGCGGCTGAGGCTACTTCTCTAGAGCGTAGGTGAGTCTGCCGCTGGCGAGAAAGGGCCGCAGGGGATGGCGGCGATACACCGGTTGCAGCAGAAGGTATCGCGCTATCGTGGTGGTTCCCGGCACCAGCAGCTCGTAATGCTCGAGCAGGGAGAGTGAGCTCGCGGCCATGGCCGGGCGGGTGGTGGCCGTCGTCTGCAGAAAATTCACGGCAAAGGCGACCGCCTCTGCCTGGTGCTCCGACCGGTCATCATAGCCATACCGCTTCGGGTCTCGAATCGCTGGAACTCCCGACCAGAGTGCTGCCAGCTGGGCCTTTGCCTTGAGCTGCCAGCGGTGCCCGAGCTCATGCGCCAGTGCATGCCGAAGCTGCGCCACGCCGGTCATGTGTCCCGGGTCGAGTGCCAGGGAATCCCGGGACGCGATGTATTCGCCGAGCCGCCCAGCGGCCCGCCCCCGCCGGCCGATCAGTCCGATGGGCGCGCGAGGTTGGCCGAAGAGCCGATACAAGGAATCGGCATACCCGGAGCTTCCGATATCGCGGGCGGCCTGCAGGAGAACACCCGGTTCAGCCCCCGCCGATTTCCGAGCCGCAGTCCCATCGCCCGATGGCTGCTGCTCGAGCCAACGCGGATGTGTGGCCACTTCCAGCAGAGCCCCCGGCGTCTCGGTTTCAAAAACACCGCTGTCTATCCGGAAGATGTAATGGGCCCGGCCGTTCTCATCGTCGACATA
>DATKJJ010000441.1:0-2410 GCA_035543695.1 Gemmatimonadales bacterium
GGGCGTCACCACCGACAATCGAGAGGTCGAGCTGAGTCAGAGCACAATGGACGCCCTCAGGACGCGGCTCCGGGGGCCGCTGCTCCTGCCGGGCGACACCGGTTACGAGGAGTCCCGCACCGTCTGGAACGCGATGATCGACCGCCGACCCGCAGTGGTCGCTCGCTGCCTTGGTACCGCCGACGTGGCCGCCTGCGTGCAGTTCGCCCGGGAGCACCGGCTCCTACTCTGCATCAAGGGCGGAGGCCACAACATCGCCGGGCTGGCCACGGCCGACGGGGCCATGATGCTGGACCTCTCTCTCATGCGAGGGGTGTGGGTCGAGCCCCAGGAACAGATCGTCCACGCCCAGGGCGGCTGCCTCCTTGGCGACGTCGATCGGGAGACCCAGCTGCACGGGCTCGCCTCAGTCATGGGGTTCATCTCCCAAACCGGCATCGCCGGGCTGACGCTGGGCGGAGGCTTCGGATACCTGACCCGCCGCTACGGCTGGACCTGCGACACGGTGCTCGGCATGAACCTGGTCACCGCCGAGGGACGGCTGGTGCGTGCCAGCAGTGAGGAGAACCCCGATCTGTTCTGGGGTCTTCGAGGTGGCGGTGGCAACTTCGGCGTGGTGACCGGCATCGATTACCGGCTCTACCCGGTGGGCCCCGAGATAGTGGGCGGCCTGGTCGCCTGGCCCGCGAGTGAAGCGCCCGGTGTCCTGGAGCTGTACCGCACGCTGACCGAGCAGGCCCCGCCCGAGCTGACCCTTGTCGTGCTGATGAGAATGGCCCCACCCGCGCCCTGGCTGCCGCCGGAGATCCACGGCAAACCCATCATCGCCATCTCCGGGTGCTATACCGGCAATCCCAAGGAGGGGGAGAAGGCGGTGGCACCCATCAAGTCGTACGGCAAACCGGTGGGCGACATGCTGGTGCGGCGGCCCTACGTCCAGATGCAGTCGCTGCTGGATGCGACCCAGCCCAAGGGCCGGCGCTACTACTGGAAGAGCGAGTACCTCCCCCGGATCGAGCCCGCACTCTGCGCCCAGCTCATGGAGCACGCAGCCCGGATCCGCTCGCCCCACTCGGCGGTGATCCTGTTCCACATGGCTGGTGCGCTCAACCGGCTCGATCAGGAGCACACGCCGGTGGGCAATCGGGACGCTCGGTACACTCTCAACATCACCGCTTCCTGGGAGCAGCCGGGTCAGGACGAGGGACCGGAACGAGTCGAGGCGGCACTGGGGAAGAGCCTGAGTCGGTTGGCCGAGGTGAAGGCTCGGTGGGACCCGGAGAATGTGTTCCGCACCAACCGGAACATCACGCCGAAGGGCAAGGTCGGAGCCATGGCGGGGCGTTAGTCCGGCAACACGGGCCACGGACCAATGTCGCGAAGGGCCAGATCCCTCGCGACCCGCCCCGCGTCCGGCCGCCCGCTGCCTCCAGTTATCCCGATATCCGACAATCGAGCATGAGGTTACTGGCAGCCGCGAGTGGCACAGCGGTTGCCCCGCCCGCAGTCATGGGCTCGGTCTTCTCTCTTCCTCAGCGCAATCCTTCGACCCGTCCCGAATCGGTGAGCCGGATCGGGCTCGTCGCTCTCGTCCTCGCCAACCTGTTCGTGGCCCTGCAGACGGTGCGGCATGAGTGGGGCTACTACGAAACTCTGCTGATCTTCTGGACCGAAGTCGCCGTGCTCGGCGGTTACAACGTGCTGCGTATGCTGGTGGTTGGGGTCTTCGGCGCCGAGCCCTTGGGCAGCTGGGCCGCGCGATGGGTGGACCTGGGAACCCGTTTGAACCGGCTGCTCTTCACCCTGTTCGGGATCATCTTTTTCATTTTCAAGTTCGGCGGCTTCGCCCTGGGCATCGGGCTGTTCGTGCTGCTGCTGCCCGCGATGCTCGCGCCGGCAGGACAAGCCGGCGGCATCAGCATCCATCGCGCGCTCCACGCCGCGGGCCCCGGTCTGCTGACCGCCAGCGCCATGCTCTGCTTGAGCCACGGAATCTCGTTCATGAAGAATTTTCTGTTGGATCGAGAATACGACCGGGTCTCGATCGGCAGTCTGATGTTCTGGCCTTACGCGAGGATGTCACTGGTAGGTGGAGTACTGCTGGCGGGGATCGTGATCGCCCGCATGGTGCCTGGTCTGGACAGCGCGACCTCGTTTGCGGTGGTGATGGTGCTGCTCAAGCTCCTGGCCGATGTGCTGAGCCATGGCCTGGAGCACGCCTGGCTCGCGGGAGACTCCGCCGCGCAGCCGCCGGAAGCGGAACGTAAAGCGGCCTGACAAGCAAAAGCGGACCCACTGAGTGAGTCCGCTTATGCTTTGCCCAATCAGTTTAGCTGGGCTGCATCTGAGAGAAGAACTGGTCGGCCGCCTGTTTCAGCTCCTCCGGGGACAGCTCCTGAATCCGCTGGGC